>JAYUYE010001135.1:0-6597 GCA_043752985.1 Myxococcales bacterium | reverse complement strand
GCACGCATGCAACCTCACCGATCAGGGATGCGGTGCCAAACCCGCGGATCGCAAGGTTGTCGCTGATTAGCAGCGATCCGTAGCCGATGATCGTCGTGAGTGAGCACACGAACACCGCGCTGCCGCTGGTTCGCAGCGTCTGGATCGGATCGGGAGTCTCGTCGGTGTCGTGGCGATGCGCGATGTTGATCGCGTAGTCGATGCCGAGGCCGAGCGTGATCGGCAGCGCGACGAAGTCGAGAAAGTTCACCTTGATGCCGAGCAGCGCGCACACCGCGACCATCAGCAACGAGCCGGCGGCCGTGCCGATCAGCACGGCGAACGCTCGGCGATTGAAGCCGACGAACAGCACGACCATCACGATCAAGCCGATCGTCGCGATCCCGGTGACCAGTGGGCCGTCGCGTTCGATCGACGTCACGATGTCGGCGAAGATCACGCTCGCACCCGAGGTGGTGACCTTCTCGCCATCGCTGAGCTCGATCTCGCGCACCGCATTCGCGAACCGGATCAGATCGTGGCCGTTCCACTCGTCGAGGGAGTTGGACGGTCGGATCTCGATCAGGTAGCCGACCCGGCCGTCCTTCTCGGTGAACCGCTCGCGCAGGGTCGGAGGCAGCGTGGCGATCGTGATCTCGTGGAGCTCGTCGGGTGGGCGGAGCTCGGCGAGTGCGGTGCGCTCCTGTTCATCGAGTGCGTCGAGCGCGTCATCGAGCATCGTGCGGATCTCGGCGAGCACCGCGAGCTTCTTCGGCTGATCATCGGGAACGAATGCGGTGAGCGACCAGATGTCGCCGATCGTCTGCTTCTCCGGCGGGAGGCCCGCGTTGATCTTGCGCAGCGCCTCGACGATCAGCGGCACCTGCTCGAGGCGATCGGCCGCGATCACGGTGCGTCCCGAGATGCCGCGCCCGAAGCTCCTGTCCGAGACGCCCATCCACGTGCGCGCGACGACCGCGTCCTTGCCCTCGGAGCGCAGCTGCTTGATGTCGTACTCGAACGGATCGGCGGCGATGTAGCGCGTCACGATCACGGCCGAGCCGACGGCCATGGCGAGCGCGACCGCGACGACGACGCCCGAACGGCGGAAGCCCAGGACCTTGACCAGGACGGAGCCCACGATCGGATCACCCTGGTAGATGCGCGTGTTCCGTCCCCAGCGCACGAGCAGCGCGGGGAGCAGGACGTAGGACGCGATCCAGATCAGGAGCATGCCGACCGCACCGATCAGCGCGAAGTCAGCGAACCCCTTGAAGCTCGTCGCGGCGAGCGAGCCATACGCGATCGCGGCACCGAGCGAGGCGATCGCCGTCGGTCGCAACGTTCCGACGATCGACTTCGCGAGGGCTTCGTCGAAGTCGCCGCGTCGGCGCTCCTCGAGGAACCGCGCGATCAGCAAGATGCCGTAGTTGACGCCGTTGCCCGCGATGATCGCACCGAGGAACGCGGTCGCCGCATTGAGGTGCCCCACGGTCAACGCGGCGGCGCCGAACGACATGACCGTCGCGACCAGCAGCGTGCCGAGCAAGAGGACGAGCAGCGTGGCGCTGCGGAAGTACAGCGCGAGCAGCGCGGCGACGAGGAGGCCGGTGATCAGGCTCGACATCAACATGCCGGTCGCGATCGCGCGATGTTCGGCAACCGCGGTGATCACGCTGCCGGTGAAGCCGACCGTGACGCTGGAGTGGGCCGCGGCCACGTCGCTGCGAATCTTGTCGAGCGCCGCGATCAACTGCTCGCCGCGCTCCGCGTTCGTCGAACGAAACGGCAGCCGGATCTGCAGGATCGCGATCCTGCCGTCGGCGCTGACGTTGTTCAATCGATCGAGGCTCGCCTGTGCCTCGCGCCGCTTCGCCTGCAGCTCGTCGAGCTCGCGCTTGTCCTTGGCCTCTGCCGCGGGAGCTTTGTCGTCATCGAGATCGATGAACAACGGATTCGCTTCGAGCTTGGCCCGCGCGATCCGGCGCTCGAGCGCATCGCGTGCGCGCTCCAGATCTGGAAGTGGGACGAGCAGATGGCGATGCGCCTCGAGGAACGTCTTGATCTCGACCTGGTCGGTCGTGACGTGCTCGACGAGCGTCGGTGGCAGCGCACGGATTCCGTCGGCGAGTGCGGTCACGGCGGCTGCGCGCTCGGCAGGCGTCCTGGCTTCGACGATCACCAGCGCGGTGTCAGACGCCTTTACCCGGGCCTCGAGCTTGCGCAGATCGCGAACCGCGGGCGCGTCCTGCGGAAGCAGGTACGAGAAGTCGGCACGCAGCGGTAGATGGAACAGGACGAGGTAGATGCCGCCGACGAACAGGAGCAAGCTCGCACCGACGATCGCCAACGTGTGTCGCTTCAACCACGCGACGTAGCGGCGCGCGAGGAGGTCCGGGCGGCGTGACAAGCGCCGCTACTATGGCATCGCGCGGAGCCGTGTCACGAGGTCGGGCGAACGCGTTTCGTGCGGCCGGTGCGCTCGGGGCGGGTGCCCTTCGCTTTCAACGTCTTCGAGTCGCGCGGCGGATCGAACGGCGACTCGTAGTTCTCCTGCATCTCGGGGGACAGCGCGAATGCGGCGACCTGGCCGGCAGCGGGCGATTCGCGCTCGAGCTCGGCGACGGTCATCGCGGTGCTCGGATCGACAGCGCGGCCGTCGAGGCGGACCTCGAAATGGAGGTGCGGGCCCGTGGCGCGACCGGTGGAGCCGACTTGCCCGATCTGCTGGCCTGCACGGATCGCCCGACCGAGCGCGGTCTCGATCCGGCGGAGGTGGCCGTAGCGGGTGATGACACCGCCGCCGTGATCGACGTAGATCACGTTGCCGTAGCCGCCCTGATGTCCCGCGAGCACGACCACGCCATCGCCTGCGGAGAACACCGGCGTGCCGGACTTCGCGCGAATGTCGTCACCGCGGTGGAACTTCTTGTGCTTGCGGATCGGATCCTCGCGCCAGCCAAAGCCCGAGGTCGCCCACGTCGACTGCGAAGGCGCGACAGGTTGCGCGGACAGCACCGTGAGATCGGGGATCCGGAAGCCGGTGGTCGCCGCGAGCGCGGACAGGTGCTCGCTCGCGGTGTGCAGCAGATCTCGGACGCCAAGCCGCCAGCGGATCATGCTCTCGACCACGGCGTCTGGAACGACCTGGATCTCGAACGCGCTCGCGAACCGCGCCAGCAGCAGCGCCGGCGTCATCATCCGGTCCGGGTGCGCGACGGGCTCGACGGGCGCACGCGCCACGGACGCCCCGGGGGTGGCGGCGAGAAGGCCGAGGACTGCGACTACGCGGAGGGAGGACATGCGGCGGTAAGGAGGGCCTAGTTTTTGGGGATCACCGCCGCCGGGTCAATGTAGGCATTTGGTGATTCGTTCTTGTGTGAGCCAATGACAGAATACGCGCCCGTGAAGTCTCGCTGGATCATCGTTGGAATTCTGCTCATCTCGGCTGCGGCATTCGCGATGTCGGTGTGGGGAGGACGTTGGTGGTCGATCAACGACGTCACGATCGGACCGTACGGATCGACGAGCTGTTTCGGCGGTGACGAATGCAAGCGCGGCGACCTCAGCTGGATCGGTGGCACCGAGCGCTGGACACGTGCGGGCATGGCGACATGGGCCGGCGGCGTGTTGACGATGCTCGCGTTGCTTGGCGTTGCCGGTGGTGTCGCCGCACGTCGCGTACCGCGGCTCGCCGCGAAGATGACGCTCGTCTCGGTCACGACCACGCTGATCGCGGGGATCCTGTTCATCGCGCAATATCCAGGCGTCGAAGGCGCGGCGATCGATCGCGGGCTGCCGGTGTTCTTCGTCGGCGCGCTCACCGGTATCGTCGGCGCGATCGCCGTCTTGCGGACGCGCCCCGTCGCCGCGTGATCAGCCGACGGGCGGTGTGTTGACCGCTGCACGCACCGCAGCGCTCGCCGCTTCGGCGTCATCGAGGCGCAGCGCCGTGCGCGCCATCGATCGAAGGACGAAGAACGCAACGATCGTCAGCGCGATCGGCACCAGGATCATCATGCTCGCGATCTCCGGATGACCTTCCATGCGCAGCGGTGCCTGCGCGAACACGGCGGCGTCATACGCACCGTGGAACGCGACCGCGAGCAAGAAGCCGCCGAGTAGCCCGAGGCCCTTGCCGTCGAACCGCCGGCGCGCAGCCATGTACCCGATCATGCCGGTCCACATCGCGTGGCCGGGAACGGCCAGGCATGCGCGTGCGACCCACACGTAGAGCTGGCCGTCGAGTGTGGTCTGACCCAGCAAATATCCGACATTCTCGACCAGAGCGAATCCGAGGCCTGCGCGGCTGGCATAGACGATCCCGTCCATCCGCTCGTTGAACTCGGGCTTGCGCCACACGATCCAGTAGACGACCGCGATCTTGCACGCCTCCTCGACCGCCGCCGCGACCACGAACGCGTTGAAGCTGGCGCCTTGGTACGTGTACTGAGGTCCAATCAGGTGAGCGACACCCTTGGTGAGCTGCCCCTCGATGACGATTGCGGGGATCACCGAGAGCATCCCGACAAAGGCCACCATCCGGCGCGTCCGCGCGGGCTCGGGCCGCTTGCGGTCCAGACGATCGACGATCCACATCGCGACGAGCGCTGGAATGACCCCTGAGAGAGCGACCTGAACGTTTGCGTCCACGTGGTTCCGAGTATGCCCACGAAACCAATGCGCGTGTCGACGGGACGGCAGCTTGACACGTCACGGTAAAGCTTCGATCCTTATGGCGTGGCGCCCTCCGAGCCCACAGCGGCTAACCCCACCCGGGTCGGTCGTTATGAGGTGATAGGTCACCTTGCTACCGGCGGTATGGCGCAAATTTATTTGGCGCGACAGTCCGGCCTCGGATCGTTCGAGCGCCACGTCGTGCTCAAGACGATCCTTCGCGAGCGCGCGAGCGACCAGCGGTTCGTCACGATGTTCCTCGACGAGGCGAAGCTCGCCGCGACCTTGAACCACCAGAACGTCGCGCAAGTCTACGAGGTCGATCAGGCGGACGGCGCCTACTTCATGGCGATGGAGTACGTCCACGGCGAGAACGCCCGGGCGCTCCTCGAGACCACGTTGCGCCGCGGCTGGACGATCCCGCTCGAGCTCGCGGTCATGATCATCAGCGGTGCGGCGGCCGGCCTCCATCACGCGCACGAGCGGCGCGGCAAGAACGGCGCGCCGCTCAACATCGTTCACCGCGACGTGTCGCCCGCGAACATCATGGTCGGTTACGACGGCAGCGTGAAGGTGCTCGACTTCGGCATCGCCAAGGCCGAGGAGCGCGCGACCAAGACGGTCGGCGGCACGATCAAAGGCAAGTACGGGTACATGTCGCCCGAGCAGTGCAAGGGCAAGCAGGTCGATCGGCGCAGCGACATCTTCGCGCTCGGCATCGTGCTCTACGAGCTGACGACCTTGCGCCGCGCGTTCAAGGGCAACGATGACTTCGAGACGATGAAGCGCATCGTCGCCGGTGACGTCGTGTTGCCGTCGATCGCCGTGCCCGGGTATCCGCGTGAGCTCGAGGCGATCGTCTTGACCGCGATGGCGAACGATGCGGCGGCGCGGTTCCAGACCGGGCAGGAGCTGATCGAGGCGCTCGATGCGTTCGTCGTGCGCGCGAAGCTGACTGGATCGAACACGGCGATGGGTCGGTTCATGACGCAGCTGTTCGGCTCCAAGAAAGAGCCGTGGATCACGCAACAGCAGACGGGTGACAAGACCGAGATCAGCATCGAGGGTGGAGACGAGGTCGACAGCGACAACGAGAAGACCTCCATTGTCGAGCACCACCAAATGCCGCTCGAAGCGTTGCGCCCCGAGCAGCAGCTACAGCGCATGCCGCCGAATCTGAGTGAACAGCGGACGATGCCAACGCCGCCACCACGGAGCAACGAGGAGGCAGATGCCGCCGCGTGGCAGGCAGCTGACTCGACGCACCAGCAGCGGCAGAACGCGCGCGGTCAGACGCCGCATTCCCAGTACGCGTCGGGTGCAAACCAGGTCCATCCCGGGACCGGGAGTGAGTCTCGACCCGGGTACCAGACGCCATCGCAACATGCGGCGCCGCACCAGCAAGAGCCCAACGTCAACGACACGTTGACCGGTCACCCGCCCCCGAATCGCGCGCAGCATCAGCAGCCAGGCTCGTTGATCGGGCTGCAGGACGAGATCTCCAACATCGGCGCCACGCCGCTCGTCGACGATCCGAAGCTCGGGTGGCAGACGAGCGTCGGCAACCAGCTACAGAACCAGCCGCGCGGCGGTGCGACCCGGCTCGGGAGCGAGGTCGCGGACTACCGCATCAAGTCAAACAGCGGCTGGATCCTGCTCGCCGTGTTGCTGATTCTCGGAACCGCGGGAGCCGTCGCCGCGATCATGCTGTACTGAACCGCGCCCACTACGACCGGCCAGCTCGTTCGCGCTTGAGGCTCTCCACGCACGGTGCCATGGTCGCGCCATGGCCACTGTCGCGAGCACCCCCACCACCGATCGTCTGTCGAGCTTCAATCCTGCGTCCGGCGACGTCGTCGGAACCGTGCCGGTTCATACCGCCGGCGAGGTCGACGGGGTGGTTGCGCGCGCGCGGGTCGCGGCGCAGAGCTGGTCGCAACT
>JAYUYE010001134.1:0-6607 GCA_043752985.1 Myxococcales bacterium | reverse complement strand
TCGAGAATCTCCTTCGCCACGAGGACGCGAAGACCGTCCACCCGGCCGACATCGAAGCCGTCGCATCGTGGAATCCGAAGAAGCGCGTCGAGCACGAGATCCAGCTTCGCCCCGCACGCGTGCTCATGCAGGACTTCACCGGTGTCCCCGCCGTGTGCGACCTCGCCGCGATGCGCGACGCGTTCGTCAAGCTCGGCCTCAAGGGCAACCTCATCAACCCGCTGCGTCCGTCGGATCTCGTGATCGATCACTCGGTCCAGATCGACGAGTACGGCACGCCAACGGCGTTCCGCAAGAACGTCGACCTCGAGTACCAGCGCAACCACGAGCGCTACCTGTTCCTCCGGTGGGGCCAGCAGGCGTTCGCGAACATGCAGGTCGTGCCGCCGGGCACGGGCATCTGTCACCAGGTCAACCTCGAGTACCTCGCGAAGGTCGTGTTCACCGAGGTCTGCAACGGCCAGCTCGTCGCGTATCCCGACAGCCTCGTCGGCACCGACTCGCACACCACGATGATCAACGGACTCGGCGTGTTCGGCTGGGGCGTCGGCGGCATCGAGGCCGAGGCCGTCATGCTCGGCCAGCCGATGGCGATGCTGATCCCCGAGGTGATCGGCTTCGAGCTCACCGGCCAGCTGCCGCCCGGTTCGACCGCGACCGACCTCGTCCTCACCGTGACGCAGATGCTGCGCAAGAAGGGCGTCGTCGACAAGTTCGTCGAGTTCTACGGCTCGGGCATCGGCGCGCTCGCGCTCCCCGATCGCGCGACGATCGCGAACATGGCGCCGGAGTACGGCGCGACGATGGGCTTCTTCCCCGTCGACGACGAGACGCTGAAGTACCTGACGTTCACCGGGCGGAGCGCCGACCACGTCACGCTCGTCGAGCGCTACTGCAAGGAGAACATGCTGTGGCACGACCCGAGCGCGAAGCTCAGGTTCGCCGAGTCGCTATCGCTCGATCTGTCGACCGTGGTGCCGTCGATCGCGGGCCCCTCGAACCCGCATGACCGCGTCCCGCTCACCGGATCCCGCCGCGCATGGCGCCGCTCCGTCGCCGGCATCCTCGGTGACAAGGCCGCCGCCGATGCCCCCGCGATCGATGCGTGGTCGAGCGACGGCAGCACCGCTGCGCCGGGCAACCTGGCGATGACGAAGAACGTCACCACGGACAAGGGCTCGTTCGCACTCGGTCACGGCGCGGTCGTGATCGCGGCGATCACGAGCTGCACGAACACGTCGAACCCGTCGGTGCTGATGGCCGCCGGCCTCCTCGCGCGCAAGGCCCGCGAGAAGGGTCTGACCAGCAAGCCGTGGGTCAAGACTTCGCTCGCGCCCGGCTCGCAGGTCGTCACTGACTACCTCACCGAGGCCGGCGTGATGGCGGACCTCGAGGCGCTCGGCTTCTACCTCGCGGGCTACGGCTGCACGACCTGCATCGGCAACTCCGGTCCGGTCCACGAGGAGATCGCGAACGCGGTGAAGGACGGCAACCTCGTCGTCACCTCCGTGCTCTCGGGCAATCGCAACTTTGAAGGCCGCATCAACCCGGTCGTTCGCGCGAACTACCTCGCGTCGCCGCCGCTCGTGGTCGCATACGCACTCGCGGGCACGATGAACATCGATCTCGAGACAGAAGCCCTCGGGATCGGCAGCGACGGCAAGCCCGTCTACCTCAAGGACGTGTGGCCGGCGCCACAGGAGGTCGCCGACCTCATGCGCAAGTCGATCAAGCGCGAGCAGTACGAGAAGCGCTACGCGACCGTCCTCGACGGCGATGCGGACTGGCGCGCGCTGCAGATTCCCGCCGGCGACACGTTCGCGTGGGACGAAGCCTCGACCTACATCCGCAAGCCGAGCTTCTTCGACGACCTCGGCCCGACGCCGAAGCCGCTCTCCGACATCGTGGGCGCGCGCGTGCTCGCGATCCTCGGCAACTCCGTCACCACGGATCACATCTCGCCGGCCGGCAACATCGCCAAGGGAAGCCCCGCCGCGCGCTACCTCGACGCGCACGGCGTCAAGCCGTCCGAGTACAACCAGTACGGCGCGCGCCGCGGCAACCACGAGGTGATGGTGCGCGGCACGTTCGCGAATATCCGGCTCAAGAACCTGATGCTCGCTGGCGTCGAAGGCGGCTTGACGAACTACATGCCGAAGGACGGCGGCTCGGCCGAACAGCTACCGATCTACGACGCGGCGATGAAGTACATCGCGGAGGGCGTGGCGACGATCGTGATGGCCGGCGAATACTACGGCACCGGAAGCTCGCGTGACTGGGCAGCGAAGGGAACGCTGCTCCTCGGCGTCCGCGCGGTGATCGCGAAGAGCTTCGAGCGCATCCATCGCTCGAACCTGATCGGCATGGGCGTCATCCCGCTGCAGTTCAACCCCAACGAGGACGCCTCCACGCTCGGCCTCAAGGGCGACGAGCTGATCTCGATCGATGGCATCGCGACCGGTGTCTCCCCCAAGAAGCGGCTGACCGTGAAGGCGGGAACCAAAACGTTCACCGTCACCGCCCGCATCGATACGCCGCAGGAGGTGGAGTACGTGATCCACGGTGGCATCTTGCAGTACGTCCTGCGCCAGCGCGCCGTCGCAGCAGCCGCCGCAGCCGCCGCCGCGCCGACGAAGTAGCTGTTACGCTACCGGGGATGACGGACTCTCGGGAGAACGTCGTCGAGATCGGCGAGGTCGTCGAGGGTCGCTACAAGATCCTCGAGCTGCTCGCCGTGGGCGGCATGGGGACGGTGTTCCTCGCCGAGCACTGGCTGATCAAGCGCCGCGTCGCGATCAAGTTCCTGCACCGCGAGCTCGTGACCGACGCCGACATGATCCGTCGGTTCATGAACGAGGCGCTCGCCGCCGGCACGCTCGGGCACCCGAACATCGCCGAGTCGACCGACATGGGCTTCACCCGGACGGATGTCCCCTACATCGTGTTCGAGTACATCCAGGGGACGGCCCTCTCCGCCGAGATCGCGCGCCTCGGCGGACTGACCGTCCGGCGCGCGCTCAAGATCGCCCACCAGATCGCCTCCGCGCTCGAAGCCGCGCATCGCGCAGGTATCGTTCACCGCGATCTCAAGTCCGAGAACATCCTGCTGACCGAGCGCGATGACATCGTCGATCACGTCAAGGTCCTCGACTTCGGCATCTCGCGGTTCCTCGCAGCGAGCGATCGCACGGCGGTCGGCGCGACCACGATGGGCACGCCCGAGTTCATGGCACCCGAGCAGATCACGAGCCCGGACTCCGTCGATCACCGCGCGGACATCTATGCGCTTGGCGTCGTGCTCTTCGAGATGCTGATGGGCAAGGTGCCGTTCGCGTTCACCGGCACACCCGGCGACCTCACCGCTACACACGCCCTGCTCCACGACATCATCACCACGTCGCCGCCACTGCTCGATCGCGACGACGCACCGTCGGGCCTGCGCGAGCTGATCGCGCTGAAGCTCCTCGCGAAGGATCCCGCGAGGCGGTTCCAGTCGATGACCGAGGTGCGCAGTGGACTCGAGGCCTTCGCGAGCGACGTGCGTCACCACAAGCCGTTCGACGACGTCGAGCACATCGAGCAGCTTTCCGATCAAACGACGAGCAGCGCGGCAGTGTCCGCGGAGGACGTCGAGCGAGAGATCAAGCAGCTCGGCAAGCGGTGGTCGCTCGTCGACGGCGACCTTCAGCTCGAGCTGTACAGCCGCTCGATGACCCGGCTCGCCGAGGCCATCGGGCACATCGCGACGATCGCCGACGAGCTCGACAACCACCCGAGGATCTCGCTCGACTTCCCACGGCTCGCGGTCGCGATCCATCCCGACAAGGGCCGCATCACCGTGGTCGAGCTCGTGTTCGCCGCCCGCATCGAGCAGTGGCTGCTCACCACGCGCTGGTAGCCCTACTTCTTGAGCTTGACGCGCGAGAGCAGGCCCCACGCGCGCGCCTTGTCCGCAAAGGTCGACTTCGCCATCCCGAGGTGACTCGCGGCCGCGCGAATCGAGCCGTGCTTGACGAGCGCCTGCTCCATCGCACCGCGCAGCATCGCCTGGTACGGGACGAGCTTGCCGGCATCCACGCTCGCCATGCTCGCGAAGTGCGGGTCGCGCCCGAACCGGAGCTGCGGAAAGAAGTCCTCGGCGCCGAGGTCGTTGCCGCCGAGCGTGATCGCGCGGTCGACCGCGTGGCGCAGCTCGCGCACGTTGCCGGGCCACGCATAGCCCGTCAGCACGCGCCACCCCGCCTCGGTCACGCGCTTCTCGCCGTGCTGCGGAGCATGCGCGCGCAACATCGATTCGACGAGCTCGACCAGGTCGCCCATCCGCTCGCGCAGCGGCGGCAGTGCGAGCACCACCGTCGCCAGTCGGTGATAAAGGTCGACGCGCAGCTTCGAGCCTTCCGTTCCCAGATTGTCGAGCCGGTTCGTCGCCGCCACGATCCGGACATCGACCAAGCGCTCCGCCGTGCCGCCCACCCTGCGCACGCGCCTCGACTCCAGTGCACGCAACAGGTGCGGCTGCATCTCGAGCGGTAGCTCACCGATCTCGTCGAGGAACAGCGTGCCGCCGTGCGCCTCGACGAAGTAGCCATCGCGTTCACTTACCGCGCCGGTGAACGAGCCCTTCTCATGTCCGAACAGCTCCGAGCCAATGAGCTCGCGCGGAATCCCGCCGCAATTCACCGCGACGAACTTGCCCGCGATCCGCCGCGACGCCTCGTGCACCACGCGCGCGATCAAGTCCTTGCCCGTCCCGGTCTCACCGACGACCAGCACGTTGCAATCCGTCTGCGCCGCCCGCAGCGCCTGGTCGATCGTGGTGCGCAGCGCCGGGTCATGGCCGCGCAGCGCCTCGAGTGCGCTCGTCTGCTCCGGCCCCGCCCCGGCGATCGCAACGAGCGTCGTCCGCCCGATCGTCAGGTACGAGCCCACGCGGAGGTCCGCGGCCTCGACCGCGTTGCCGTCGATCTGCGTACCATTGCGCGACTTGCGATCGCGCACGAGAATCGCGCCGCCGGGCCGGCGTTCGAGGATGCAGTGCATCTGCGACACGCACGGATCGTCGACCACGATGTCGCAACTCTCGGCGGCACCGAGGACCCAGCGTCGGGCCTCCGTGCTCAGCGGGTACTCTTTACCGTCGCGCGTCGAGCGCAGTCCGACGACGATGCCCGCGCGGCGCGAATCCGCTGCGAGCGACTGGGTAGAATGAGAATCAAACACGTGGGCCTCCGGCGTGGTGAGCGATGGCTATCGATGTGCTCAGCTGCCGGTTGCCTGTACGAAACGCGTGCCGACGTAAGCACGCGGATCCTCGACGCAGAATGTCCGGAGTGTCCGACGCTCGGCCTGCGGCCGGACGGAACGACTGTCCCCAGCTACGGGGTGCGTTCGAACGCGCCGATGTCCGGGGCGCTGCCCTGCGTGCAGCTCACCGGCACGCAGACTTCGGAGGTTCCCTCGAGTGCTCCGTCGACGTCGCAGAACGGGCGGCTCGGATCGGAGCGACCAGCCACGCTTTGCTCGTTCCCATGACTCACCGTGTCGCGTTGGCCCACAAACGGAAACAGCCGACCCGAAGGCCGGCCGTGGTGCGCAATGAGTCAGGAGGTGATTAGTTCATGTCGTGGCGAACGATCTCGAGGGGGAGATCCGTCGGGATGCGAGCCGAGCTGCGCAACCACTCGTTGCGCACCGGCTTGCCGCCGATGAACTGCGAGTTCGAGAACTTCTGGCAGTCCCAGTCCGCCGCGTCGTCGGGGACCGGGTTCATGTCGCCGTTCACGTGGCGCGGCAGCGTCGTACAGTCCGGAACCCTCATAGGGTCCGTTGCAGGCATCATGTCGTGATCCCATGTGAAGTTTTCGAGTGCCTGACACACGCCGAGCGTGTCGAGGAGCGCGCCATTCTCGAACTGCATCGGCAGCTTCATGGTGGTGCGGTCCACCAGGAACGGCCAGATGTACTTACACGTCGAGGTCGGGCGCGAGCCCTTCTTGCCCGGCGAGCAGACTGCATCGCCTGCGGCCTTAAGCGTCGTCGGCAGCTTGCCAATCGCGCGGTCGTAGCCTTTATCGCGCTGGGCCGGCGTCAAAGTGGTGCGGTTCTCGACGGCGCCCGGGAACACGCCCACGGCCGGGGGCGGCTGATTCGTGTTGTCGACCTCGAGCGGAGCGCACAGACCCGTGCACAGCGTCTTGGTCGAGCCGGTCATCTCGTAGAAGAACGGGATGAAGCCCTGGGCGCAGCCGTTGAGGTAAGGGACACCCGCGGCGTTGGTCCGCGGCGTCGCGCGATCCGTGAGCGCGTAGACCGGCATCCCGGCCGGCGCGCACGAGTAGTCGTCGTAGCCGTAGCAGCCCTTGGTGGGCATGGTCGCCATCGGCGAGCCGCATGCTGCGGTGACCGCGCCGATCTTGAGGTCCTGGGTCAGTGGATCGCACGCCGGGTCGCAAACGCCGGCGACCGTCATACCGCTGGCCTCGAAGAAGTCAGCGTAGATCTGGCAGCTGTGGTTCGCATCGCACGCCGGCGCGCCGCCCGCGTTGTCACAGATCTGCTTGCACTCGCCGGACAGACAGACGCTACCCTTGACGCAGGTGTCGAAGCC
>JAYUYE010001133.1:0-6608 GCA_043752985.1 Myxococcales bacterium | reverse complement strand
CGCTCCGTGCGTGGCGCCGGCTTCGACGTCAGGGCGGGCCGCGAGTTCGGCGTCGGCCGGGGCCGCTCGGTCCGCTCGCTTCCCGGCCCGCGCGCTGGCCGCATCGACGGCGGGATGGTCAGCTCCTCGGGAGCCGGGCGCGCCTGCCGGCGCTGATGAACGAGCGCGGAAACGAGATCTTCGGCGCTGCGATCGAGGAGCAAGGTCTTGGCGACCTGGCGATCATCATCCGTAGGATCCTCGGTCAGCGCGCGGATATCGAGCACGAGTTGATCCTGATCGCGGATCCGGATGTCATCGCTCGTCGGCGGCAACTTCCATGCTGCCTCGAGGTGAGCCGATTGAAGCAGCCGCTCGGCAAACCGACGCGCGGCATCGGGGACGATCAAGATCGCGGTGCCCTTACGGCCGGCACGTCCGGTGCGGCCGCTGCGGTGGACCATGACCTGCTTGTTCTGTGGCAGGTCCGCGTGGATCACGATCGCGAGGTCAGGCAGGTCGAGCCCGCGAGCCGCGACGTCGGTGGCGACGCACACCCGCGCGCGACCGTCGCGCAACGCCTGCAAGGCCTGATTGCGCTCGCGCTGGCTGAGCTCGCCCGATAGCGCAGCGACGGAGAATCCACGCTCGCTGAGGTTCGCGGCGAGGCGGGTGACGCCATCGCGGGTGGCGCAGAACACGAGGGAACCGGGCGCGTCGTGATAGCGGAGGAGGTTGACGACCGCGAGATCACGCTCGCGGGGAACGATCGGGACGGCGATGTACTCGATGTCGCGGTGCCGCTCGTGCTCGGTCGCGGTTGCGACGCGGAGCGCGTTCTTCTGGTACTTCTTCGCGAGGACGCCGATGTCCTTCGGGATCGTCGCGGAGAACATCAGGGTGCGGCGATCCACCGGCGCGGCACCGAGCAGGCGCTCGAGGTCCTCGCGGAACCCCATGTCGAGCATCTCGTCGGCCTCGTCGAGGACAATCGCCTCGACGCTGGCGAGCTTCAACGCGCCGCGCTCGAGGTGATCGCACAGTCGTCCGGGTGTCCCGACGACGATGTGGACGCCGCCACGCAGAAAGTCCCGTTCCCGTCGCGGATCCATGCCGCCGACGCAGGTCGTGATCCGCGCGCCGGTCTCGGCGTACAACCACGCCAGCTCGTTGTGGACCTGGATCGCCAGCTCGCGGGTCGGCGCGACGATCAACGCGCGCGGTGCGTCGGCCTTGATGAATCGCTCACCCTCGCCGAGCAACCGCTTCGCGAGAGCAAGGCCGAATGCGACGGTCTTCCCCGATCCGGTCTGGGCGGAGACCAGGAGATCGCGTTCCTCGGCCTCGGGAGCCATGACCGCGGCTTGCACGGGGGTGGGCTCGACATAGGAGCGTGCAGCGAGTGCACGACGGAGACTCGGGTGTGCGAACGAGAACGACATCTAAGGTCGCCCCTTGTAGCATGTCCGCTACGCGGACCGCGCCGCCGGCAGGAGCTGGCTCAGGTGCCAGGCCTGCATCACCAGCTGCTGCTGGGCGTGCCGGTTGCTGCGCCCGAGGGCTGCGGCATGGATCCCGGCGATGGTCACCGTCGCCAGCGTGGCTCCGATCACGAGAATCATCGTCGGAGTTCCACTGATCACGAGGGCTTCGGCGTGGCTGAACATGCCGCCATCGCGGAGCTCCCAGGTCGTCGGCAGAAACCCGCCAGCCTCCAGAATGAGCGGCGTACAGAAGCTCGCAAGCATCGTGAGGATCAGGACCCACGAGCGTTCGAGGAACACCGGATAGGCCATCACGGACATCGTCACCACGCAGATCAGCGCGGGCACGAACGTGAATGGGCCTGCCATCCGCGAGATCAACGCGAGCAGTACGCCGTTCGCGAGCGCGTACCCGAACATCTCGAGGAACGTGCGATCGGGCCGCCTCCGGATCCGCCACGCCGCGGTCGCCAGCAGGAGCGCCACCCCGAACACGGCGAGCACCTCGGGCCACTTGCGGATGCCGTTCCACATGGCGAGCGGCAAGAACGATGCGATCGCGAGATACGCACCGATCGCGGAGAGAGCATGGCGGCGAACGCTATTGGCGTCGGCTAGCCGCAGCGCCTCGCGCAGCTCGGCCGGTGGATCCTGCGGCGGCTCGAGTACGAGCGCGGTCACCATCTCTGCTGCACCGGGGCAACCGGGGTCGAGCGCCATCGCGCGACCGGCCGCGTGCATGGCCTGGGCCCTGGCACCTCGCGCGAGCGCAGCGCGGGCGGTTCCGAGCTGATCGAGCGCAACCTGCTTGCGCTGCGCGACGTCGCGATCGCCGTCGAGATACGCCTGGACACGCTCGGCGATCTGCCGTGCACTCGGCCGCGACGAGGCGTCCATCGCAAGCGCTTCGCAGCACAGCGCGTCGAGCTCGACGGGAATCGCGAGCCCTCTGCGCCTTGCGCGGATGAAGCGGATGTTGCGTCAGGATCTCGAACAGGATCGATCCGAGCGCGTAGACATCGACCGGGCGGCCGACCTCGCCGCCGGTAGCGAGCTGCTCGGGCGCGATGTAGCCGGGCGTGCCAAGGAGCTGGCTCGGCTCGGAATTACCATCGAGGCTGTCGATGTCGCCGGTCGCGGCCTCGACCACGGGGTCGGTGGATACGCGCGCGAGGCCCCAGTCGATGATGTAGACCTCGCCGTAGTCGCCGAGCATGATGTTCGATGGCTTGAGGTCGCGGTGCACGACACCGCGCATGTGCGCGAGCTCGACGGCCAAGCAGACCTCGCCGAACGCGCGCAGCGTGCGCTGGCTCGCCGGCTGCTCGTTCGGAAGCTGGTCGCGCAACGTCATTCCGGTGAGGCGCTACATCGTGAAGTACGGGCGCCCGTTCGCATCGTGGCCGAGCTCGTGGACCGGCACGATCGCGGGATGATCGAGGCGGGCCTGGATCCGCGCCTCGCGAAAGAACCGCTTGACGTCGGCGTCGCTCGGCGCGGTGGCGTTGAGCCGCTTGAGCGCGACGTCCCGCCCGATCCGGCGGTCGTGAGAGCTGACGACCTCTCCCATCCCTGCCTTGCCGATCACCTCCCCGATCGCGTACGCGGCGAGGGTGTTCAGGGGGGCGTCGTAGATCTCGTCCCCTGGATTCATGCCCTCATCGTATGCGGTCCTGGTGCCGGGTTGCCGGGTCTGTAATGATCCGGGCGGTCGACACCTGTTCAGACGCCATGGACGCTCCCAGCTGTTGTTGCAGTGACTGGATCTCGGGACTGGCACGCACCCATGCAAGCCGGCTGGCCGGGATTGCGCGGCGCGAGGGCGTCAACGCGGCCGATGCGCTCGATGTCGTCCAGGACGCGTTCCACACGCTGCTTCGCCGCTCCGATAGCGATGCATTGCGTGACCGGCCCGATGACGCGGCTCGCGTGCTCGCGACGATCACCCGCAATGCCGCGCGCAACCTGCGGCGCCGGCATCACCATGCGCGGCCGCATATCGATATCGAGGCCACGGACCTCGCGACGAATCGACCGACACCCGACGAAGCACTCGACCATGCGATCACGGCGCAGCAGCTCGGTGGCTGCATGGCGCGGCTCGGTGACGTCCATCGCCACGTCGTGACGCTACGTGTCCTCGAGGAGCTCTCGGGTGACGAGGCGGCGAAGACACTCGGCTTGACCGCGGGTCACGTCGCCGTCTTGCTGCACCGCGCGCGCAAGCAGCTCGAGCAGTGCATGCTCGGGGTGTATCAGGGAGCGGCGATCGCGACATCGCCCGCGAGTGCGCGATCGAGCATGCCAGCGACGAACTTCTTTGGCCGGCTACCGACGACGCGCCCGACCTCGCGCCCGTCGCGCAGGAGCACCAGAGTCGGCATCGACCGCACGCCGAAGCGCTCGGCGAGGATCGGCTCGTCGTTGACGTCGACAGCAACCACGCGCGCACGGCCGTGATACTCGGTCGCGAGCGCCGCGAGGATCGGCTCCATGGTCTTGCACGGCGCACACCAGGTGGCGGTGAAGTCGATGGCGGTGACACCCGGCAGGGCAGAGAGGGCTTCGAAGGCGGGGAGATCGATCGTGGGCACCATGCACGGAGAGGTCTCGGCCTGGCCTGACATTACAAGGTGGGGTAGGAGGGAGACATGGCGCCCCCGCTCGTCCGCACGAAGGCGACGTTCCCGCTGCGGGACGACGGGACGCTGCGGATCGCCGTGGTGGCGGATACCCACTCGCATCCGCACCCTGAGACCCGAAAAAATCTCGAAGCGATGGCGCCCGACGTTATCCTCCACGCTGGTGATATCGGGGACCTCGCCGTGCTCGAGCAGCTTGCCGACCTCGCGCCGCTCCACGCCGTACGTGGCAACATCGATACGCGCGCGAACCAGCTTCCGGATGTCCTGACGCTCGACCTCGTAGGCGCCGAGCGCACGATCCGGATCCTGCTGACGCACATCGCGGTCTACGGCCCGCGGCTGCGCGCGGATGTCGCGAAGGTCGCGCGGGCCGAGAAGGCATCGCTCGTGGTGTGCGGCCACTCGCACGTGCCGTTCATTGGACAGGACAAGGGCATCACCGTGTTCAACCCGGGCTCGATCGGCCCGCGCCGGTTCGCGCTACCGATCGTGTTCGGCACGATCACCATCTCGCCCACGGCGGTCCGGCTCGCGCATGTCAACTGCGAGACGGGCGCACCGTGGAGTCCGCCGTGATCACGACGGTCGGAATGTGATCGTCACGACGACGGCCTGATCCTCGAGCACGCCCGCGGCCTTCTGCGCGCACGATGGAAGCTTGTCGATCCCATGGGTGCCGACGCGCGTCGCGATCCGCGTGTCGACGAGCTCGAACGCGACCTCGATGTCTGTGCCGCGGTCGCGTGCGGGTGACGGGTAGCACGCACGCAGCGCGGCGAGCACGCGCTCGGTGTCGTGCCGAGCGACCAGGGCCGGCAGCGCACCGCGAGCTCCGAGCCGCGCGATCGTCGAGGTCGAGACGTCGACGGCCTCTGGTACCCGCTTGGAGATCTCGACGGTCGGAGCGAGCTTTGCGACTGCGACTGCGACTGCGACCGGGGCGGGCTCGTCGGGCACGCGGTCTCCGGTCCACCCGAGCCACGCCGAGATTGCGATCGAGGCGAGGGCGATCACGCTGACCGCCACCGCAGGAAGTCGCGAGCGCTGCTTCGGCTCGGCGCGCGGACGGTCCGCTGGCCGCTCGCGGAGCGTGGGGCGCGGCGGCGGCGCGGGCTCGGCGGGGGAGACCGGCACGATCTCCGTCGAGATCGTGCGCGAGGGCAGAGGTGGCAGCGAGCCGACCAGGGCGTCGAGCTCTGCCGAGTCGTCCGGGCGCGGGCGCGGTGATGCGATCGGGATCGCGCGCGCGACGAGGTCTCCGATCATGCGCGGATCGGCGGTCTTGCCGTGGACACGCAGCCACGCCTGCAGATCGCGCTGCATGTCGCGCGCGGTTGCGTAGCGCTCGTCCGGGTTGCGCGCGAGCGCGGTCATCACGATCGCGGCGAGATCGACCGGATACTCGAACATCAGCTCGGACGGCGACGTGATCGCGCAGCGGATGACCCGTGCGAGCGTTGCCTCGTCGCGATCGCTCGGCGGGAACAGTCGCTCCCCGGTCGTGATCTCGTAGAGCACGATGCCGAGCGCGAACAGATCCGTGCGGTGATCGATCGCAGCTCCACTCGCCTGCTCGGGCGACATGTAGCCGAGCTTGCCCTTGAGGATCCCGGGCTCGGTCGGAGCGCGCCCGCTCTGCCGCATGACCCCGAAGTCTGCGAGCTTCACGGAGCCGTCGTAGCCGATGAGGATGTTTCCGAGCGAGACGTCGCGATGAATGATGTCGAGGGGGCGCTGGTCGTGATCTGCCAGCGTGTGTGCGTGTTCGAGCGCGGCACACACGCCGATCGCGATCGCCACGGCACACTCGAGCGGGACGGTCCGATGCTGGGCCGACAGCGCACGCATCAGCTCGAGGAGGTCCGAGCCGCGGACGTACTCCATCGCGTAGAAGTAGTTGCCGGGCTCCTCGCAGATCTCGGCGACCGAGACGATGTTGGGGTGACCGAGCTGCGCCGTGATCCGAGCTTCGGCGAGGAACATCTCGACGAAGGTCGGATCGCCGCAGAGGTCCGGAAGCATCCGTTTGACCACCATCTGAGGGGCAGTGCTCGGCGCGCCCGCGACGCGCGCGAGATAGATCTCGGCCATGCCGCCGGACGCGAGACGTCGCGTCAGCTCGTATCGACCCACGCTCGCACCGTAGAGAGTTTTGGTTGCGAGATCGAGATCGATGATCCGCGTGCCGAGCCTTACGTGACTCGCGCGAGTCGGACATCGCCTACCTCGGGCGTCCTGACACGAATGTCGCGAAAACCGGAGGTCGCACCGAGTCGCGACCTCGACCCGCGCCGGGAAGGCAAGCATTCCAAGGGGGTCCGCCGGCACGGCGGCTGCTGATGTCAGGGTCATGCGCATTCTCCCCGCTGTCGCCATTCTCCTCGGCTCGGCGCTCGCCGGTGCCCAGGGGCCCGTGCTCGCGCGCGATGAGTCGGGCGGCAAGCTCGCGATCGCGGCGGCAGCGAGCGATGCGAAGTACCTCGCTCGTTACGAGACGATG
>JAYUYE010001132.1:0-6612 GCA_043752985.1 Myxococcales bacterium | reverse complement strand
AGGCTCCCGGCGGACCCGCACAGCACGGGCGCGCGTATGACATCTCGCACGCACTCGTCGAGGAAGCACACGCCAGCCTGCGTTCCGGTGCACGTCTCGACATCGCGACGGCAGTCGCCGCGTTTCGCAGCGATCACGCGAGCTGGCTCGATCGCGACGCGCTGTTCATGGCGATGTCCGCGACGCGCGGCGGCGCCTCGCTCAAGAGCTGGCCCGAGCGAGATGCTCGACTGTGGAACCCACGCACCGGCGACGAAGAGCGCAGTGCCGATCGCATCCGCGAGCTCGAGGCCGAGCACGCCGACGCGATCGACCGCTACGCACTCGGCCAGCTCCTCGCCCACGAGGAGCACGCGCACGTCCGGACCACATGCGCCGCGCACGATCTCGTCCTCTACGGCGACTTCCAGGTCGGCTACTCGGAAGCCGATATGTGGGCGCACGCCGCGGCATTCCTCGGCGGCTACGCGATGGGTGCGCCGCCGAGCCGCACCAATCCCGCCGGGCAGCCGTGGAACTACCCCGTGCTCGATCCCGACCAGCTCGGCGGCCGCGCTCGTGCGCTGCTCGTCGCTCGCGTCGACAAGGCGTTCAGCGAGTACGACAGCCTGCGGCTCGATCATCCGCATGGCCTGATCTGCCCGTGGGTGTATCGGACCGATACGCCGGATCCAGGCCAGGCCGTCGTCGATGGCGGTCGCCTGTTCGAGTCGCCCGATCTCCCGGACCACCCTGCCCTCGCGCGGTTCGCGATCGCGCGGCCCGAGCAGCTCGAACGCACGAGCTCACGCTACGGCGATGGTTGGGTCCGTTCGCTCGATGAGGATCAAGTCACCCGCTACGCAGCGCTGATCGAGACGATCGGACAAGCGGCGGTGCGCCACGGGCGATCGCGCGATGATCTCAGCTGCGAGGTGCTGAGCACGATGCCGCTGCCGCTGTTCCGGGTGCTCGAGCGCTTCCACCTTGGCCGCTGGCGCGTCACGCAGAAAGCGGACCTCGAGAACCCGAACGACGTCTACCGGAGCGAGAACGCCGAGTCCGTCGACTGGGTGATGCTCGGCAACCACGACACGGCTCCGGTGTTCGCCCTGGTGAAGAGCTGGCGCGATCACAAGCGAGCGCAGTGGATCAGTCACCTGACGGGGCGGCTGTCCCTGGCCGCGGAGACGGCGCGGTCGCTGGCGACGAGCCCCGGCCGGCTCGCGACCGCGATGCTCGCGGAGCTGTTCGCGTCGGCGGCAGAGAACGTCTCGATCTTCTTCGGCGACCTGTTCGGGATCGAGGAGCGGTTCAACGTTCCAGGCCTGGTCTCCGAGGAAAACTGGCGGCTGCGACTACCCGCGGACTTCGAGGAACACTACGCGCGTGGCCTCGCCAGCGAGGCGGTGCTCGACATCCCGCGTGCCCTCGCGCTCGCACTCGATGCGCGCGGTTCGACATCGGGCCTCGCGGCACGCCTCGGAGGTTAGCGCTTGCGCAGGAACAGTGCGCCGAGCGGCGGCAGCGTCAGCGAGACCGAATGCTCGCGGCGATGGGCACGCGCCGGCGAGGTCTCGACCATGCCGAGGTTGCCCACGCCCGAGCCGCCGAGCGCGACGGAGTCCGTGTTGAGGATCTCCTCGTACGAGCCGGCCACCTGCACGCCAACGCGATAGGTGTAGCGAGGCTCCGGCGTGAAGTTGAGGACGACGAGCGTGCGGTCCGCTGGATCGCGCGCGATGCGTTCGTAGACAAGGACCGAGCGCTCCGCGTCGTCCGCATCGAGCCAGCGAAAACCGCCTGGCTCGCAGTCGAGCTCGTGCAACGAACGGTGCGTGCGGTACAGCCGGTTGAGCTCGCCGACGAGCAGCGAGATCTGGCGGTGCGCGGGCTCGGCGAGCAGATCCCACGGCAACGAGCCGTCATGATTCCACTCGGTCCACGGCGCGATCTCGGAGCCCATGAACAACAGCTTCTTGCCCGGCTGCGAGTACATGTACGCGTACAGCAGCCGGAGGTTCGCGAACTTCTGCCAGCGATCGCCCGGCATCTTGCCGAGCAACGAGCTCTTCCCGTGGACGACCTCGTCGTGTGACATCGGGAGCACGAACGCCTCCGTGCTCATGTACAGGCCGCGCATCGTCAGCTCGTTGTGATGATGCTTGCGGTGGATCGGATCACGCGCGAAGTATTTCAGGGTGTCGTGCATCCACCCCATGTCCCACTTGTAGTCGAAGCCGAGGCCGGCCTCCCGAACCGGGTGCGTGACGCGCGGCCAAGCGGTCGACTCCTCGGCCATCGTGACGGTCCCCGGCTGCTCGCGCCGGATCGCGTCGGTCAGCCGCTGCAGCAGCTCGACAGCCTCGAGGTACTGGTTGCCACCGTGCTTGTTCGCGATCCACTCGCCGTCCTTGCGGCCGTAGTCGCGATACAGCATCGATGCGACGCCATCGACGCGGAGTCCGTCGACATGAAACCGCTCGAGCCAGAACAGCGCGCTCGACAACAGGAAGCTCGAGACCTCGGGCCGACCGAAGTCGAAGATCGAAGTATTCCATTCGGGATGAAACCCGAGGCGACGATCGGGATGCTCGTAGAGCGGCGTGCCGTCGAAGTAGACCAGGCCGTGCTCGTCGGTGGGGAAGTGCGCCGGGACCCAATCGAGGATCACCGCGATGCCTGCCTGATGTAGCGCATCGATCAGCGCCATCAGATCTTCGGGCGTGCCGTAGCGCGAGGTCGCCGCGAAGTAGCCGGTGGTCTCGTAGCCCCACGAGCCATAGAAGGGATGCTCGGTCAGTGGCATCAGCTCGACATGCGTGAACCCGAGGCGCGCCACGTGTTCGACGAGCTTCGGCGCGATCTCGCGGTAGGTCAGCGAGCGATCACCCTCCTCGGCGACGCGCATCCACGAGCCGAGGTGGACCTCGTAGATCGAGATCGGCGCCGTGCGCGCGCTCGTCGTGCCACGAGACGCCATCCACGCCGCATCGCCCCAGGTGTACTCGTCGATCGTCCAGATCACTGATGCGGTGCCAGGAGCGACCTCGTGGCGCAGCGCGAACGGATCCGCCTTCGCGACCTGGTAGTCGCGCTTGTGCGAGTGAATGTGCAGCTTGTACAGCGCCCCTCGCCCCACGTTGTCGACCCGGCCCTGCCACACGCCGGTCTGCCCGACGGGCGCCAGTAGATCCGCCCCCGGCGTCCACTGGTTCCAGTCGCCGATCACGCTCACGACCTTTGCGTGCGGCGCCCACACAGCGAACTGCGTCCCCGTTGCGTCGGGATGCGCACCGAGCTTCTCGTACAGCTTCGGATGCGTGCCCTCACGCATCAGGTGCGCGTCGAGCTCACCGAATGCGTGTGCGACCGTCATGACCGCCCGGGCAGGAGGCCCGCGAGACCGCGCAGCGGGATCTCGACCCAGTCGGGCCGGTTATTGAGCTCGTAGCTGATCTCGTACACGCACTTCTCGAGGATGAAGAAGTCGAGGAGCAACGCGAGGTCTGCGTTGGTGTTCGGTACGAGGCGCGTACCGCGGGCGCGCTCGAGATAGCCACCGAGGAACGCCGCGGAGGCCCAGTCCGCCCACGCGGAGGCCCACGGCTCGAGCTTCGCGACATCGCCGGCGCGGTTGCGACCATCGCGGAGGGCAGCCGCACTCGCGTAGCGCAGCGAGCGCAGCATGCCCGCCACGTCACGCAGCGGGTTGCGCTTGAACCGGCGCTGGTTCAGCGGTCGACCAGGCTCACCTTCGAAGTCGATGATCAGAAAGTCCTCGCCCGTCCACAGTACCTGACCAAGGTGGTAGTCGCCGTGGATCCGCATGCGTACGACATCGATCCGGCGTTTCGTGATCCGGGCGATCACCGCGTCGATCTCCGCCTCGCGCGGCACGACGGCGTCGACAAGAGCGCGTTGCTCCGGGGTCAGTGACCGCATCCGCGAGCGCAACAGGTCGAAGGTCCGGGCGACCTGCGCACTGACAGAGCCGTACAGCGACTGCTGGTGCATGATGTCGTAGGGCTCGGGCGCGAAGAGCGGATCGGTGCTGTCGGCGGCGAGCACGAGGTGGAGCTCAGCGGTCCGCGTCCCGAGGAGGTGCGCACGATCGAGGTACGCGCCCAGCCAGTCCGCGATCAGCGGAGTTGGTTCGGTGCGCGCGCGCTCGACGAGTGTGCCCGGCGTCAGCGGCGGCGCCTCTGGCCGTTGCTCGTCGGCGAGCACCCGATCGAAGAACCGATCGATCGAGTCCATCGTCATCTGCCAAGCGTCGCCTTGGTTCGGCACGAACTCGAACAGCGTGCCGAGCGTGCTCGGCTCGTGCCCGGGCTGACGATACTCGAGCGCGCCAGCGAGGCGCGGCACGCCGCGGAACGGCCGGTCGCGCGTCGTCAGGAATCGCCCGATCTCGAGCTCGGAGTTCGGGCCCTCCTCGATCGCGCGGAACAGCTTCAGCATCAGCTTGTCGCCGTAGACGATGCCGCTGTTGCTCTGATCGGCCGCGATCGCGCGCGGGACAAGGCTCGCGCCCGGATCCAGCTCGCGAAGTGCGGCGAATGCATCGCCCGAGAGCTCGCCTCTCTCCCCCTTGGCTCTGGTGCCGTCTGTCATCGAGCGCAGCAGTGTGACGTTGAACGCCTCGGCGCACAGCGCGTCGTACAGGACGCCAGAGACCGGGACCTCACCGCGCCCGGCGACGCCACTCACCTCGACGTTCGCGATCACCAGCGACGGCGTGCGCATGGTCTCGCTCGGCTCCGCATCCTCGGCGAATGCGACCGGCACGACGTAGGTCTCGGCGGGCCCATGATCGTAGTCGACGTGCAGAAGGACGATCGCGAACCGGCCATCGCCCTCGAATTGCAGGACGTCCGTGATCGCGATCTGCTTGCGATTGCGCGCCTTGCCGCGGAACCACCGTCGCTGCACGACGTACGTGCTCAACACCTTGGCGAGCGTCGTCCGCAGACCGGGCTCGAGGAGCTGCTGCCACGACCCGCGCGCGGTCAACGTCGGTCGCTCGGCGACAACCTCCGACGGCACGTGCGGCCGCTCGAGCTGGAGCCAGTAGAAGTCGTACGGTCCGAGCGAGATGAAGTACGGCACCTCGGTGACCTCGGGGAACCGCATCCTGCCGAACAATTCGGTCGGAACCATCGCCTTGAACCTCTCGAGGTTGAGCCGGGCGCACTGCACGTAGCGCGACAGGTTCGCAACCACGAGCACCGCCTCGCCGTCGAGCTCGCGCACGAAGGCGAGCACGCGCGGGTTATCACCGGTCTGGAACTCGATCGAGCCGCGACCGAACAGCCGGTGCTCCTTACGCTTGGCAATGATCCGCTTCATCCACCACAAGAGCGACGACGGGTTGCTCTGCTGTGCTTCGACGTTGATCGCTTCGTAGTGATACTCGGGATCGATGATCGTGGGCAGGTACAACTTCTGCGGGTTCGCGCGCGAGAAGCCGCCATTGCGGTCGGAGCTCCACTGCATGGGCGTCCGCACACCATCGCGATCGCCGAGGTAAATGTTGTCTCCCATGCCGATCTCGTCGCCGTAATAGATGACCGGCGTCCCCGGCAATGAGAGCAGGAGCGCGTTCATCAGCTCGACCTTGCGGCGCACGCTCAGCAGCGGGGCAAGCCGGCGGCGGATGCCGAGGTTGATCCGCGCTGCGCGCTCGGAGGCGTACGCGCG
The DNA here is from genome assembly GCA_043752985.1 of Myxococcales bacterium. GTDB lineage: Bacteria > Myxococcota_A > Polyangia > Haliangiales > Haliangiaceae > JABFXX01. The sequence continues at coordinate 930 of JAYUYE010001132.1, read as the reverse complement.
ATACATCGTGTCGCGATCCTCGTCGGTCACCATCTCGAGCGTCAGCTCGTCGTGGTTACGAAGGAACGTCGCCCACTGGCAGCTGTCCGGAATCACCGGTGTGCGCTTGAGGATATTGACGATCGGGAACGAGTCCTCGAGCTCGATCGACATGAACATCCGCGGCATCAGCGGAAAGTGGAAGTTCATGTGGCACTCGTCGCCCTGCCCGAAGTACGCGGCGGCGTCGGCGGGCCACTGGTTCGCCTCGGCGAGCAGCATCCGGTTCTTGAACTTGCTGTCGATGTGCGCGCGCAGCTTCTTGAGATAGCCATGCGTCTCGTCGAGGTTCTCGCAGCTCGTGCCCTCGCGTTCGTAGAGGTACGGCACGGCGTCGAGCCGCACCCCGTCGACGCCCATCTCGAGCCAGAAGTCGATCACGTCGAACAGCGCCTGATGAACCGCCGGGTTGTCGAAGTTGAGGTCCGGCTGGTGCGCGTAGAACCGGTGCCAGAAGTACGCCTTCGCGACCGGATCCCAGGCCCAGTTCGACGTCTCGTAATCCTTGAAGATGATCCGCGTGTCCTCGTACTTCGCCGGCGTGTCACTCCACACATAGAAGTCACGCTCGGGGCTGCCTGCAGGTGCACGACGAGCACGCTGGAACCACGGGTGCTCGGACGACGTGTGGTTGAGCACGAGCTCGGTGATGACGCGAATCCCGCGGCGGTGCGCTTCGCGCAGCAAGCGCGCGACGTCGTGGCGCGTGCCGTAGTGGTCGTGGACGTCCGTGTAGTCGGCGATGTCGTAGCCACCGTCCTTGAGGGGCGACGGGTAGAACGGCAGCAGCCAGATCGCGGTGACGCCGAGGTCGAGCAGGTAGTCGAGCTTCTCGATCAGGCCGTTGATGTCGCCGATCCCATCGCCGTTCGAATCGTTGAACGCGCGGAT
>JAYUYE010001131.1:0-2626 GCA_043752985.1 Myxococcales bacterium | reverse complement strand
CGTCGATGAACCGGATCCCGTCCTTGAGGTACATCGCGACGTGCCACGGAATCGCCGTGACGATCATGATCAACAGGCCGCGCTTGACCTCGAACGCGCCGTCGTAGAGTGCGCGCCACCTGCCGAGCAGGAGCACGTGGAGCACCATCACTGCGCCGATGACCGTCAGGCCGGGCGGACCCTTGGCGAGCACGCTGACGCCGAGCAGGAAGTAACAGCCAACGAGGTAGACCTGCCGCATGTGCGTGATCGGCTGGAGCCGCATCGCGTGCTCGGCGGGGCCCTCGGTGTCCTTCCAGGTCTTGCCGAGCGCCCACACCACCGGCATCACGAGTGCGCGCACGACGTAGCGATCGGGTGCGTGGCGATCCCACGGCCGCAGCGTGTTGTCGACGATGTGCCGCCACAGGGACTGGCCCACCTGCCGCGTGCCGAGCGGCTCGTTGACGATCGCCGCGATCACGCCGCCGATCAGCACGGGCACGATGCGCAAGATCAACCAGCCGTCGCGGTGGATGCCGCCGAACACCAGCGCCATCACCAGCGGTAGCCACAGCGCCGGGTTCGGGATCATGCCGCGCATCGCGAGCTGCGGCGACGAGATGAAATAGATCGCGTAGTAGATAGCCTGGATCCCGACGAACCCGCCGACGAGCGCGATCGCGACGTGGCGCGCGTCGAACGGGATCCGCCGCTTCGTCATGTGCCAGAGCGGACTGACGGATCGCTCGCCGTCCTCGACGGCCATCATGAACAGCGCGAGCGCACCGATCGTGCACGCGACCATCGGCATGTCGGGCATCGCGGTGCGCGCGATCATGCAGAAGATCGGCGTCGATCCGACCACGAGCAAGGCGAGCCACGCCATCCGCCGGCTGATCAGCCGGGCGAGCATCCACCACAGGAGCGTCAGCCCGGCGATCGCGCACAGGATGAAGGGCAAGCGGATGCCGACCATCACCATGGAGCTGTCGGCCATCTCGCCGGAGTAGCCGCCGTCCTCGGCAGCGCCGACCGCGCGGAGGCCGGCGGCCATCAACCAGAATTGCAGGACCGGCTTGCTGCGGAACCCTTCACCATCCTGGGGCCACTCGGTGTGCACCCAGTCGTTGTTCTGCAGCATCATCCGGGCGACTTCGCCGTAGTGCGTCTCCCACGGATCGACGAGCGAGTACCGCGAGATCCCGGGAACCAGGACGACGAGCGACACCAGGACCACGAGCGCGAGCTCGAACTTGAGCGGCCGGCGTCGCGGCGCGCCGACATCGGCCGTGGCGAGGTCGGGGGACCCGGGCGACGACATCGCCGGAGAACCTAGCACGGAGACAACCGATGATAAGGTCCTCCCTGGTGTCGCGGTTTCCGAACGTCTCGACCGCAGGCGCGGCGGTTCCCGCCTCGATCTTTGCGCGCCTGCGAGAGCACATCGCACGGTTCCCTGGCGACGTCATCCCGCTCCAGATCGGCGACACGCACCTCGCGCCACCGTCACGGCTCGACGAGGTCGCCTGGGCCGAGCTCGCCGTCGGCGATCTGTACGCGTACGGGGCGCCCGGCGGCTGGGGCCCGCTCGTCGAGGCCATCACCGAGAAGGCGGCCACGAAGAACCGGATCACCGTGACGAGCGCGGGGGTCCAGGTCACCGTCGGTGCGACCCACGCCCTGTCGTGCGCAGTCCAGGCGCTGTGCGATCGGGGCGACGAGCTGATCCTGATGACGCCGCACTGGCCGCTGATCCGTGGGATCGCGCTCGGCTTCGGGGTCGTCCCGGTCGAGGTCTCGTACGGTGCGTCACTCGAGGCGGCGATCACGCCGCGCACCGCCGCGATCTACCTGGCGACCCCGAACAATCCCGATGGCGCGATGCTCGGTGTTCCCGAGCTCACGGCGATCGCTGCGGTCGCAGCGCGCCACGGTCTCTGGCTGCTGTCCGACGAGGTCTACGAGGACTACGGCTACGAGGCGGAGCACACGTCGATCGCGTCGTTGCCAGGTGCCGCCGAGCGCACCGTCACCGTGTTCTCGTTCGCAAAGAGCTACGCGCAGGCCGGCCTCCGCGTCGGCTATGCGCTCGGATCCGAGGCGGTGATCTCGACGATGCGCAAGCTCGTCAATCACAGCGTGTACAACGTAGCGATGGCGATGCAGCGGCCGGCGCTCGGAGCGATGCGCGGAGGCGCGGCATTCCTTGCCGACGCTCGGGCGAGTTACCGCAGCGCCCGCGATCGGGCGCGCGCGCGGCTCGTCGCTCCGGCCGAGCTGCCCGCGGGGGGTGCGTACCTGTGGGTCGACTTCCGCCGGTGGACCGGCGAGGACTGCATGCCAGTCCTCGAGAGATGCGCGGCTGCTGGCGTATTGCTCGCGCCGGGCAGCGCGTTCGGCGGCGTGTGTTCGAGTCATGCACGGCTGTGTTTCACCGGCGTCCCGGCCGAGCGCCTCGACGAAGGCGTCGATCGGATCAACGCCGTCCTGGGAACGCTGTGATCTCTCGCGAGATCGCCGAGGCCGTGTTCCGCGACGCGATCGCTGCGTCCGATCCGGCGGAGCGCGTGCGCGAAGCTCTCGCGGATCCGGCGATCGCCGCGCGCCTCGACGGCCGCCGGCGCTACGGCATCGCGATCGGCAA
>JAYUYE010001130.1:0-2627 GCA_043752985.1 Myxococcales bacterium | reverse complement strand
TCGCGGGGACAATGAGCCTCGCCGCGTTCAGCGAAGCGAGCGGGGGGAGCGACGAGGCCAAGCTCATGCCGGTGATCGGCGGCGGGTTCCTGATCCCGACGACGCTGGCCATCGGCTCGGCGGTCTATGGCAACAACCGGACGAACCGGTGCGCGGCGGCCCAGGAGCCCCGGGCGCGCCCGACGCCGTGAGAGCATGATGGGAGTGTTCGCGAGCGGCGGGATCGTGATGCAATGGCGGCCGTGAGGTGCACGCTAGTCCTGCTCGCCGCGTGTGGCTCATCGCCGTCCACGCCGGACGCGATGACCGAGCCCGCGTGGGCGACGTATGTGATCGCCGCGGGCCGCCACGACGCTCGTCTCGTCGACCGCAGCCCGGGCAATCCGACCGATGGGGTCAGCGACGCGGTCGGCGGGGACTACGAGCTGATCCTCGATCCCTCTGCGATCTACGTGCTGACCGCTCCGGTCCAGCCGAACGACCAGCTCGACTGGAACAAGCTGCCCGGACTGTCCGACTGCAACCAGACCGATCTCGCCGTGGAAGGCCTGATGTTCGGATGGCGATGGCGCATCGATCTCCAGCCGCCCGTTCTCGAGATCGCCGCGTACGCGAACAACGCGAGCGTTCATCTCACCCCGGCGACGCCGCTGGTCGTGCTCGACGCCGCCGATCTCGAAGCTCGCACGCCGCTCCATTATCGCGTGTGGCGCGACACCGCGATGTATCAGTTCGCGGTCGATGGCGAGATCCGCGGCCGCGCGATCGCAGCGACGGTCACGCTGCCGCGGCGCTGCACCGACGTCGAGCTCGACCCGCTCGCGTGGGCATCGGCGTTCTACTTCGGGGGCACCACGACGGCACCGCACGAGATGACCGCCATGATTCGCGAAGCCGCGTTCGTGCCTTGAGCGCGCGCCGGATCGCCACCCCCAGTTCGTGACGAGCTGTCGTGTGTCGCGACGCCGCAGCGCGAATCGTCTATCGTGCGCGCAATGGCTAAACCAAGAGCAAAGAACCAGGGCGCTGCCCCAAGCGGCGTCTATCGCGTCACCGAGATCATTGGCACCAGCACCACGTCGTGGGAGGACGCCGCGCGCCACGCGGTCGAGACCGCCGCGAAGAGCCTTCGCGATCTCCGGATCGCCGAAGTCACCAAGCTCGACATGAAGGTCGAGGACGGCAAGGTCGTCGCGTATCGCGCGCGCGTAACGCTGTCGTTCAAGTACGACGGCTAACCGTCACAGGATCGGCCGTTCCTGATCGAGGTCAACGTTCCCCGCCGCCCGCACCGGCGTGCACGAGGTCGACACCGCGGGCGCCGATGTGGTCAACCGTGCGCAGGGGGTCGTCGGTCAGGCGATCGAGAAGGCGCTCGCATCGCATCGCATCCACGTCGTGTCGTGATCGACCGTGCGCTGGCGCCGCAACCGCGCCGTTCTGGTGCCGCCGCGTCGGGTGACAGCTCTGCGAATGCCTCGCAAGAGCCCTGGCCAGCGGCCCGCCACGTGTATCTGGACGGCGGATGACCGAGCCTTCCAGGTTAGCCGACGACCCCGTGGCCAGCGACCAAGCCCGCCGCGCGGTGCAACACGATGACGTGAAGGCCAACGTCGAAGGCGACGTCAATGCCGAGATCGCCGCGCAGGCCAGTCGCGCTCCGGCACCGGCGGCGGCCCGCAAGATCGAACAGGTCGCGGGGACGTTCCGCGAGCATGCGGTCGATGAGGTGGTGGATTCCGAGCGGCAGGTCCGCCAGGGGCGCGGCGCGCTCCGCATCTCTCAGTTCATCGACTACGCGTTCTTCCTCGTGTACGCGCTGCTCGCGATCCGGTTCGTGCTCTCGCTCATCGCCGCTCGCAGCAGCGCGGGATTCGTGAAGTTCATCGTCGCGATCTCCGACCCGTTCTACGCGCCGTTCCACAACATCGTGTCGAGCCCGAGGACCGATGATGGCCACACGCTGCTGTTGCCGGTGGTCGTGGCGATGGGCGCATACCTGGCGCTGCACCTCGCGATCAAGGGTGTGTTGCGCCTCGTCGCCACCCGCAAGACCGAGATCTAGCCGCCGACGTTCTTCGACGCGCCGTAGCTCACTTGTCCTTGTTGTGACCCTTACCCTTGTCGCCCTCGCTCGGTGCTGGGCCGCTCGCCGGCGCGGTGGGGAGCGGTGTTGGGGTCGGAGCTGCGCTCGGTGATCTGCGCGGTGACGACACCGCGGGCTCCGAGCTCCTGGCGTAGCTCAGATACGCCATGACCGCACCGAAGCCGCCGAACACCACCGTGATGATGATGGTGATCAACCAGCGACGACTGGCCGCTGCGTCGCTCTCGCTGCGGCCAGCAGACGCACCGTCGATTTGGTCGCTCATCGCATCAACCTAACTCAATCCGTCGATCCGGGCGCACGCAGGCGCGAGATCTCTGCGGGCCCCAGCTCACACGACGCACCGGGGACGAGAGCACCGAGCTCGTACGCACCGATCGCGGCCCGCACGAGACGCAGCGTCGGGTGGCCGACCGCAGCGGTCATCTTGCGAACCTGTCGATTGCGCCCCTCGACGATCCGCAGCTCGAGCCAGCAATCGGGGACGCTCTTGCGAAACCGGATCGGCGGATCGCGCGGC
>JAYUYE010001129.1:0-2631 GCA_043752985.1 Myxococcales bacterium | reverse complement strand
CGCGAAGAGGGGTCTCTCATGCGTCGTCCAATCATCGCTGGCTCGCTGTGTCTGTTGGTGGCCTGCGGCGGTGGAGCTCCCGATGGAGATGATGTCGCGGCCGATGCGCCGCCGCTGATCGGCGAGCGGTACACGCTCGACTACGGCCCGGTCACGATCCAGCCCGGCCAGGAAGGCACGCGCTGCATCTGGCTTCGGCTCTCGAACGAGACGCCGATCAAGGTGCGCCAGCTACACAACGTGCTGAGCGCTAGCTCGCACCACCTGATCGTCTACAAGGACGACATGAACACGACGGAGCAGCTGACGCCTGTTGACTGTCAGCCGTTCACCGGCGCGCTCAACACGACAGGCATGGTCGCGCCGATCATGATCACGCAGAAGTCGGAGGATGCGCTGACGCTTCCCGATGGCGTCGCATACACGCTCGCGGCGCATCAGATGATCAAGATCGAGATGCACTACGTGAACGTGGACGAGACGCCGAAGGAGGCGACCGCGAAGGTCGAGTTCTATCGAGCCGACGAGACGCTGATCAAGCACGAGGCGAACATCCTGTTCATCGGGTCGCCCGACATCCAGATCGCGGCGGGCGCCTCGCTGAGGCTCAACCAGTTCTTCACGGTGCCCGACTACGTCGATCTGAGCGCGGCGAAGATCTTCGCGATCACCGGCCACACCCATCGGCTCGGCACGGACATGCAGGTCCGCGTCGGTCCGAGCAAGATGGGCCCGCTGCGCTCGGTCTACGCGCCGGCACCGTTCTCGTGGAGCGAACCCGAGACCAAGACGCACGTTCCCGAGTTCAGCGTTCCCGTCGATGGCGGCTTCGACTTCGAGTGCTCGTACACCAACACGGGCAACAGAGAGGTCGGCTTCGGCGAATCGGCAGACGACGAGATGTGTTTCTTCTGGGCGTACTACTACCCGTCGCAGGGATCGAAGGTGTGCGTCCACACCGAGCAGTACGGCGGCGTCAACGGGCTCAACGTCTGCTGCCCTGGTGACCCGAACATCTGCGGTCTGATCGAAGATATGTTCTAGCGTGTGGTCGTTCCTGGTCCCGCCGCTGCACGTCGCGCTGGCGGGATCGGTGTTCAGCGACACCAACGGCGACGGCGTTCGCCAGGCTGACGAGCCCGGCGTTTCGGGCGCCGTGGTCGCCTACGAACGGTCGTTGTACACCACGACCGACGGCGACGGCCGCTACGTCATCGACGCCCCCGGTGCGGGCCTCATCTGGGTCCGCGTGCCCGCCGGATTTCGCCCCGGTGCGGTGTGGCGTCGCGCCGAGCTGACCTCGACGAACGTCGACCTCGCACTCACGCCGCTGACACCCGCGGAAGCGGCAAGCCCGGTGACGTTCGTCGTCGCATCCGACAGCCACACCACGAACAATCCAGCGGACAAGTGGGACGGCGGCAACCTCGTCGATGCACTCGAGCAGGCCACCGCTCTGCCCGACCCTCCGCGGTTCTTCACGATCGTCGGCGACATCACGCAGGCGAATCGCACCGAGGAGTTCCAGCGCGTCGCGGCCGCGGTCGCGACCGTCGCGGCGCCGTGGGTGCCGGTCGCCGGCAATCACGACTGGTACGACGGCGGCGCGAACTATCGCGGCTACTTCGGCGTCGACAACTACAGCTTCGACATCGACGCCGTTCACTTCACGGTGTGGGACACCAACCTGTCGGAGGAGGACCAGCTCGCGTTCTTCGCCGCTGATCTCGCACGTGTACCCGCCAGCATGACCGTGATCGGCCTTGGCCACGCATCGCCGAGCGATCGCGTCGCAGATACGCTCGGTGGACTCGGCGTCGACTACCTGTTCACCGGCCACTGGCACTCGAACCGACGGCTCGAACGCGGCGCGATCACCGAGTGGGGAACGCAGACCTTCATCATGGGCGGCATCGACCAGTCGCCCTCGGGGTATCGCGTCGTCACGATCGCGGGCGGCGACATCCTCGTCGAGCATCGCGAACGCCTCGTCCGATCGCACCTCGAACCGATCACACCGCGCCCCGGCACGTGCGCATCGCCCGCAGGCTTTCCAATCCTCGCGGCCGCGGCGCTCGATGCGACGACGCCCGACGTCGTGGTCCGCATCGACTGCGGTACTCCGCGGACGCTCGCGCACGCGGGCGGCTGGAGCTTTCGGGGCGACGCTCCGCCGCTGTCCGTCGGCCTGCACTCGCTCACCTTCGAAGCGACGACCCCACGCGGCCGCCTGATCCGCACCGTGCCGATCGAGATCTGCGAGCCCGACGCGTCCGCTTTCGCACTCGGCGACTGGCGGCAGCTCGGCGGCAGCGCGGCACATCTCGGCGCGCGCAGCACCCCGCTCGTCCCACCTCTCGGCGCGCGCTGGACAACAGCGATCGGCGGCACACTGTCACTCGGCTCGCCGGTGATCGCCAGCGGCGTCGTCGTCGTGTCGACCACCGACAATGGTGCGGGCGATCACGGCGGCCTCGTCGCGCTCGATCTCGTCACCGGTGCGGAGCGCTGGCGCTATCGCACGCCCGCTCCTGCCGTCGGCGCCGCCGCGATCGAAGGTGACACGGTCGTCGTCGCGACAAAGACGGGCGAGGTCCACGCGGTCAGCCTTGCCGACGGAACACTGCGCTG
>JAYUYE010001128.1:0-6636 GCA_043752985.1 Myxococcales bacterium | reverse complement strand
TCGCCGTCGAACGGATCATCGATGGGCTCCTGATCTCGTTGCTCGTGTTCACCGCGTTTTTCTCGCTGCGCGGGCCCGGCGCTCCAGGCTGGATGATGCCGACCGCATATGCCGCGCTCGGCATCTTCGCCGTCGCGCTCGTGTTCCTGGTGTTCGCGATGTGGCGCGCGCAAGCCACGGTCCGGTTCTGTCTCAAGATGTCGTTGCTGCCGAGGATCTCGCCGCGGATCGCAGCGATCATCGAAGAGAAGCTGCTCGAGATGATCCGCGGCTTCGCGGTGCTGCGCGACGGCAAGAATCTCACAATCTTCCTCATCTGGAGCATCGTCTACTGGACCGCGAACGGCCTCGGCGTGTGGCTGCTCGCGAAGGGCTTTCACCTTCCGCTCTCGCTCGTCGGTGGATTCGCGGTCATGGGTCTCGTCGCGGTCGGCATCAGTCTGCCGAACTCGCCCGGCCTCGTCGGTCAGTACCAGTGGCTGACGCTGCTCGGCCTGTCGCTCTACCTCCCCGGCGCGATGGACTCCGGCAGCACGCTGCACGCACCGGCCCTCGCCTACGCGATCGCGCAGCACCTCATGCAGGTCGCCTGGTACGTCGGCATGGGTGCGCTCGGCCTCCTGACGCCGTGGGTGTCGTTCTCGGACCTCCGCAGTGCGCGCAAGACGGGCGGAGACAAGAGCGACGAGAAACTGGCCCCCGACGCCGCCTCCGGCGACGATCCTGGGCGTGCGACGCCGCCTGCTGACTAGCCTCCTCTGCCTCGCGCTCGCCGCCGCATCGGCATCGGCTCGATCCGAGAAGACGATCGCGTACACCCGCGACCAGGTGTGGCCGACCGCGGTGCGGTTCCTCGTCGTCGACGAGCACGTCAAGGTGCTCGAGAAGGACCCCGACGCCGGTTACGTGCTGTTCGAGCTCAAGGACGACGGCAAGATCTACCGCGGCTCACTCGAGGTGATGACCGTCGTGCGTGACCGGCGGACCAGCGTGCGGTTCGTGCTCCAGATCGAGGATCGCCCCGACTGGCTCGAGGTCGCTATGTTGACGCGTCTCGAGCGCAAGCTGCGCAGCGAGCTCGGGACGCCGGCTCCGCCACCGGCCAAGGACCCTCCGAAAGATCCGCCTACCGAGGGGCCGCCGAAGACGAACGAGCCACCGAAGCCCGACGAGGGCGGCCCGCCGATTTCGCCTACGCCCTGAATCGGCACGCTGCCGGATCGAGCTAGGCTACGTGGATGGCCGTCGTCGATTTGCGATCCGATACGGTGACTCGGCCGACCGCAGCGATGCGTCGCGCGATGGCGGAGGCCGAGGTCGGCGACGACGTCTACGGCGAGGACCCGACCGTGCGGAAGCTCGAGGAGCGCGTCGCGGCGCTGCTCGGCACCGAGGCGGCGCTGTGGGTCCCGACCGGGACCATGGCGAACGGGATCGCGCTCAAGGCGAACCTCCGTCCCGGCGACGAGGTCATCGCCGGCAAGGATGCGCACTGCTGGCGGCACGAGTCCGGCGCCCTCGCCGCGCTCGCCGGTGCCCAGACCCAGATGATGGCCGACTACCGGTTCACCGCCGCCGACGTCCGCGCCGCGTTCAAGTCCGACGCCGATCCGTACGTTGCGCCGACGCGGATCGTCGCGGTCGAGAACACGCACAACATGGCGGGCGGCATCTGCTGGGACAAGGCACAGCTCGCCGAGGTCACGCAGGCCGCACACGCACTCGGCATGGTCACGCACCTCGACGGCGCACGGCTGTGGAACGCCGCGGCGGCGTCGGGCTCCACCGAGCTCGAGCTCGCGGCCGGCTTCGACACCATCAGCGTGTGTCTGTCCAAGGGCCTCGGCGCCCCGGCCGGCTCGGTGGTCGCGGGCACGCGCGCAACGATCAAGCGCTGTCACCGCCTGCGCAAGATGCATGGTGGAGGGATGCGGCAGGTCGGCATCCTCGCCGCCGCGGGTCTCTACGCGCTCGAGCATCACCGCTCGCGGCTCGGTGAGGATCACGCCAATGCGCACGCGCTCGCCGTCGCGCTCGTCAATGCCAAGAACCTCAGCGTTGATCTGACGAACGTCCACACGAACATCGTGATGATCGACATCGTCAAGGGTTCCGCCGAGGCCGTGATCGGGGTCGCCCGCGAGGACGGAGTTCTGCTCGGCTCCGCGGGTCCGCACCGGGTCCGCGCGGTCACGCACCTCGACGTCGATCGCGACTCCGTGATGCGGGCGGCGAAGGTCATCGCCGACATCGCTGCAACGCTTGCCTGAGCTCGCATGACACGCGTCCTCGCCGCTTGCATGGTGCTGATGGTGGCGTGCTCCGCTTCGGCGACGATGTCGGAGCTTTCGACGGCGGAGCGTCGCGCGGATGCGGGGGATGTCGATGGTGCGCTCGCGGCGTACCGGATCGCGCAGACCAAGTGCGGTGCGCTCGTACCGGCTCGCCGCGCCAAGGCCACATGCGCATCTGCGCTGCTCGGCGAGGCAGAGACTCTCGATCACGCCGGGCGCAAGCGCGAGTCGATCGCGGCGTATCTCGCGATCCCCGCGCGCGCGACGACCGACCCGACCACATCCGCGACGGCGGTACACCGCGCCGGCGAGCTCTTGCTGCGCGAGGGGGATGTGACCGCAGCGTGGACCGCGCTGTGGCGCGTGATCACGGACTGGCCCGACGAGCAGCCCGCCGGCGATGCGTTGCGCGTAGTTCTCGAGGACGGCCGGCGCCGCGACGCGCGCGCGCTCGCGGACCAGATCTCGAAGGTGCTGACGGCCCTGTCCGAGACGAGCGTTGCCGACAACCTCGTGTGGTCACTCGCCGACCTCAGCGAGCACGAGCTCGCGAACAAAGCCGCGGCTCGCGGGTACTACGACCGGATCCCCGTCGACTTTCCCAAGAGCGGGCTACGTGACGACGCGCGGTGGCACGCGGCGCGGTTGTCGAAGGAGCTTGGCGATTCGCAGGGCGCGGTCGAACGACTGCGCGCCCTCCTCGCCACGCGCGAGGTCGCGTTCGGCGCAGGCTCGTACTTTTCGGTGTGGCTCGACAATGCGCAGCTCGAGCTCGGCCGCGTGCTGCGCGACGGGCTGAGCGACCTGCCGGGCGCGATCGCCGCGTTCGAGCGGCTGCCGAAGCACTACCCCGCATCGATCTTGCGTGACGACGCGCTGTTCGAGCTCGCGATCACGCATCACAAGGCCGGCGCTCAAGCCAAAGCATGTGCGGCGATGGAGAGGCTCGCCACGCAGTCACCGGAGTCGAAGTACATCAGGCGCAAGCCGGAGCTCGGATGTCCGTAGCGCCGGCGATTCGTCTTGTCGACGTGCACAAGCGCTACGACAAGCGCACGGTGCTCGCCGGCATCTCCCTCGACGTCGCGCATGGCTCGCGGCTCGGCCTGATCGGGCCCGCCGCATCGGGCAAGAGCGTGATCCTCAAGCTCGTCGCGGGACTCGAGCAACCGGATCAGGGAGCGGTCAGCGTCCTCGGGACCGAGCTCACTGGCAAGCGCGAGGTCCAGCTCGGCGTCGTGCGCCGGCGGATCGGGATGCTGTTCCAGAACTACGCGCTGTTCGACTTCCTCAGCGTCGAGCGCAACGTCGCGTTCCCGCTCGAGCAGCGCGGCGGGATGAGCACCGAGGCGATCGCCGCACGCGTGACAGAACGCCTGCGTGCGGTCGGCCTGATCGGCAGCGAGCAGAAGCTGACCAGCGAGCTCTCGGGCGGGATGAAGAAGCGCGTCGGCATCGCACGGGCCACGGTCGCCGATGCCGAGCTCGTGATCTACGACGAGCCCACCGCAGGTCTCGATCCGGTCACCACCCAGAAGATCTACGACCTGCTCGCCGCCGATCAGGTTCGAACGAAGGCCACCGTGATCGCCGTGTCGTCGGACGTCGCCGCCCTCGCCGGCTTTGTCGACGAGATCGCGTTCCTTTATCACGGGAAGATCATCTATCGCGGACCGGCAGCGACGATTGCCGACGCCCCCGACCCGATGGTCCGCCAGTTCGTCCGCGGCGAGCTCGAGGGCCCCCTCGAGGACGTCCGACCGGAGGGGTCGTGATCGGCGAGCGCTGGATCGCTGCACTCGGCACGGGCGCGACCAAGATCGCGCAGGAGGTCGGTGGCATCCTGATCCTCACGGCGCAGGTGCTGCGTGCGCTCGTGCCGCCGCGGATCGATCGCCGCGAGCTCGTCAAGAATCTATACAAGATGGGGGTTCGGTCGATACCGATCATCGTGTTGACCGCGTTCTTCGCGGGCGCGCTGATGACGCTGCAGGCCGGCCCGTTCGTCAAGAAGTTCGGCGCGACCTCGATCGCCGGCTATGGCGCGGGCTACGCGGTGCTGCGGGAGATCGGGCCGATCCTGATCGCGCTGATGTTCTCGGGGCGAGTCGGCGCGAACAACACCGCCGAGCTCGCGACGATGACCGTCACCGAGCAGCTCGACGGATTGCGCTCACTCGCGATCGACCCGGTCGCCTTCCTCGTCGTCCCACGTGTCCTCTCGATGATGGTCATGCTCGTCGCGCTGACCGCCCTCGGCGACCTCATCGCGCTTATCGGTGCGGCCGTAGTTGCGCGCACCATGCTCGATATCGACTGGTCGACCATGTACTACTCGATGGTCGACAACCTGAAGCCCGCGGACTTCCTGCTCGGCATCTACAAGTCGATCGCGTTCGCCGGAGCGATCGCAGTGTCATCCTGCTACTTCGGTATCGCCGTTCGCGGTGGAGCCGTCGGCGTCGGCAAGGCTGTCAACGCAGCGGTCGTCGCGGCCGCCGTCTCGATCATGCTGCTCGACTTCTTCATGACCTACCTGGTGGGCAGTTGAGGAAGACCCTCCTCGCAGCGCGCGACCTGTGGATCGTCTACATCAGCACGATCGCCGGTGTACTCCGTGGCGGAGGCGCGCGCGGCGAGCTCGTGCGCCAGCTCCACGCGATCGGCAACAAGAGCGTGCTGTTCATCGTCGTCACGCTCGGCTTCATCGGCATGGTGATGGCCTACGAGGCGTGCAGCCAGCTATCGCGGATCACGGGCGACTACTCGCAGATCGGCGGCCAGTTCATCCGGCTGATCGTCTCCGATTTCGGCCCGACGCTGACGGCGCTGATGCTCGCGACCCGCGTCGGTGCCGGCATCGCCGCGGAGATCGGGTCGATGAAGGTGACCGAGCAGATCGACGCGCTGCGGATGAGCGGCGTACAGCCGATCGACTACCTGATCGCGCCACGGTTCGTCGCGTCGGTGATCATGACGCTCTTGCTCTCCGTGGTCGGCTGCCTCGTGATGTTCGGAGCGGGGGGCCTCACCGCGGAGCACTCGTTCGGCGTCAACCCGGAGATCTTCTACGACTTCACGCAGGTCCGTCCGCGCCACGTGATCCTGATGTGCATCAAGGCGATCGCGTACGGCGCCGCGATTCCGGTCGTCGCCGGATTCTGCGGGCTACGGGCGCGGGGAAGCTCCGAAGGCGTGGGCTGGGCGACCACCGCCGCGGTGATCGGCAGCTCCTTCTCGGTGATCGTCCTCGACTTCATCATCTCGGCGGCCGCGCTGTTCGTCACCGGCGGGGATCTATGACGGCGTACGTCGAGTTCAAAGGTGTCGAGAAGGCGTTCTCCGGCAAGGCCGTGCTCAAGGGCATGAACCTCGCGGTCGCGAAGGGCGAGGTGATGTTCATCATCGGCACCTCGGGCGTCGGCAAGTCGGTGACGATCAAGCACCTGATCGGGCTGCTGCGCATCGACGCCGGCGAGATCTGGTTCGACGGCAAGCGCGTCGATCAGCTGCCGGAGCGCAAGCTCGCGGCGCTGCGCAAGCGGATCGGCATGGTGTTCCAGAGCTCCACGCTGTTCGACTCGATGACGCTCGCCGAGAACGTCGCGCTGCCCTTGCGCAAGCACGGGAATCTCGGCTGGGACGCGTCACTCGAGCAAGCACGCGTGCGACTCGCGGAGGTCTACATGGCGGAGTATGCCGATCGCTATCCCGCCGAGCTGTCCGATGGCATGCGCAAGCGCGCGGCAATCGCGCGCACCCTGGCGCTCCAGCCGGATGTCGTGCTGTTCGACGAGCCCACGACCGGGCTCGATCCAGTGAGCGCACGCCGCATCGATCGGTTGATCCGCGAGCTCGCCGACAAGCTTGGCGTCACCGCGATCGTGGTGTCGCATGACCCACCTTCGATCTTCGGGATCGCAGATCGTGTCGCGTTCCTTTATCGCGGCATCGTGCACGTCGTCGCCACGCCGGCGGAGCTTCGTGCCTCGCCCGATCCGATCGTGCAGCAGTTCATCCGCGGTCATTCGAGCGGACCGATGGAGACGCCCGGATTCTAGGTCGGAGCCGGCGTGATCACGGCGCCCGCGATCACCGGCGCGTTACCGGGCTTCGTCGTCAACCGGATCTTGCCGGCACCACCGCCACCACCGCCGCCACCGCGGTCAAGGCCGGTGCCTGGCGTCGCCGGGAGAGCTCCGGCGGCGCCGTTCCCCCCGGTACCGCTCATTCCCTCCGGGGTTCCGCCGACCGCCGCGGTGAGCGACGGTTGGCCGTCGGCACCACCGCCTGCCTGGTTTCCGTTCGAACCGCCGCCGCCGCCCGCGCCGTTCGCCGCGAT
>JAYUYE010001127.1:0-2635 GCA_043752985.1 Myxococcales bacterium | reverse complement strand
TCGGCGTCGGGTGCGCCGGGCCACGCCGCGGCGGACAGCGCGGTCGCGCGCCGGATCACCTCGTGGAGGGGGAGCGTGTCGGCAGAGGCGATCAGCTCCGCGAGCTCCGCCGCCTCGCGGGCATGCTCGCCATGGGCACCGATACCGGCACGCAGCCGCCCGGCACGGCGCTCGGCCGCCGCAGCGACCCGAGCACTCGGGAGCTCACGCAAGATGCGCTCGTAGATCGCGAGCGCGCGCGCCGGATCGTGGAGGCGGTCCTCGCAGGCGCGGCCCGCGGCGAACAAGGTGTCCGCGAGATCGGGTGTCGCCATCGCCTGCTCGATCGTGGCGATCGCGAGCGAGAGGGCTCGCGGATCCTCGGTGTCGAGGGAGTCGAGCAGCGGATCAGCCGCGACCAGTCGCCACGCGAGCAGGAAGCTCGTGATGACGACGACCGCGCGCACGCTCAGTCGCCGCCGCTGACGGTGATCGCCTGGCAGGCCTTCTCGAAGGCCGGCGCCGCATCCTTGATCGCCTCGTCGAGCGTGGCCTTGCAGGTGCGGTACGAGTCCGCACCCTCGGTCCACCACGCGAACACGACCTCGGTCGTCTTCATGCCGCCTTCGCTCTCGGCGACCATGAGCCGGTTGCCCTTGCCCTTGACGTCCTTGAGGACCTTGCCCTTGGCCAGCGGGGCGAAGTTCACCTTGTCGGCGATCTTCTCCCACTCCTTGGCTTCGCACGTGCCGTCGCAGTTGGAGCCTACGCTCAACTTCGTGAAGAAGCCCATGCCCGAGTCCTTGGGCGCGTCGAGGCTGCCAAACGACTTCATCCCCTGCATCCAGCCCTTGGGCGCGGCGAGCGTGTAGGTCGTCTTGCCGCGTCCGCGTTCGAGCACGATGTCGCGCTTCTCGAACACGAGCTTGTCCTTGAGTGCGGCGGGGACGAGCGAGTTGACCGCGGCTGCATCGATCGCGAGCCCCGTCGCGAGCCCCGTGTCGGCTGCTTCGCCGCCGCCCTTCTTGCACGCGCCGAGCGCGCCGAGACCGAGTGCGCCGAAACCGATGATGGCTAGCTTATTCATGGTCTGTTCCTCCGGTGCCCTCGCCGCGATGGATGCCGAGAGCACGTAGCTTTTTGTGAAGGTTCGTTCGCTCGATGCCGAGCGCCTGTGCAGTGCGCGAGATATTCCACTCAAACTCCGCCAGCCGGATCCGAATAAATTCGGATTCGACCTCTTCGCGGAACTCCCTGAGGCTCTTGTTGGCGTAGCGACCGAGGTCGATCGCGGTCTGGGGCCCGGTCTGGCGAGGACCGCCGCTGCGCGGTCCACCGAGGTACGGGGGCAGGTCCTTCTCGCGGATGACCTCGTCCGACATGATCACGAGCCGCTCGACGACATTGCGCAGCTCGCGAACGTTGCCGGGCCAGTCGTATAGCTTGAGCCGCTCGAGCACCGGCTCGTCGACCGGCTTGTAGCCGAAGCCGTTCTCGTCGCAGCACTCGCGAACGAACGACTCGACGAGCAGCGGGACGTCGTCGGCGCGCTCCTTGAGCTCTGGCGAGCGGATCGGGACCACGTTGAGCCGGAAGAACAGGTCCTCGCGGAACGTGCCGTCCTTGACCATCTGCTCGAGGTCGCGGTTCGTCGCGGCGACCACGCGACAGTCCGTGCGCAGGCTCTTCTCGCCACCCACGCGGGTGAACTCACCGGTCTGCAGCACGCGCAGAACCTTGGCCTGCGCAGACAGCGCCATGTCGCCGATCTCGTCGAGGAAGATCGTTCCGCCGTCCGCGACCTCGAACAGGCCGCGCTTCTTCGCGATCGCGCCGGTGAACGCGCCGCGCTCGTGGCCGAACAGCTCGCTCTCGATCAGCTCGGGCGGGATCGCCGCGCAGTTGACCTTGACGAACGTGCCCGCGCTGACCGAGCTGTTGCGGTGGATCGCGCGCGCGATCAGCTCCTTACCCGTGCCGCTCTCCCCGGTGACGAGCACGCGACTGCGCGTCGGTGCGACCTTCGCGATCTGGCGACGGAGGTCCTGCATCACCGGCGTGTTGCCCATCAGCTCGTAGCGGGCATCGACCGCTCGGCGCAGGTCATGGACCTCGCGCCACATCCGCCGCCGCTCGAGCGCGTTGCGCGCCGTGACGACGACGCGGTTGCGATCGAGGGGCTTCTCCATGAAGTCGAACGCGCCGAGGCGAGTCGCCTGGACTGCATCCTCGATCGTGGCGTGGCCCGAGATCATGACGACCGGAATCTCCGACGTCCGCGACGACATACCGTCCTCGCCGCGCGACTTGAGCGTGCGCAGCAGCTCGAGGCCGTTGTCATCGCCGAGCTTGACGTCGAGCAGGATCAGATCAACCGCATCGCGATCGAGGACGATCGTCGCCTCGGCGATCGAGCCGGCCTCGTGAACGATATGGCCCTCGCTCTCGAGGACCATGCGCAGCGTGCGCCGGATGTTCTTCTCGTCGTCGATGATCAGGATCGGATCGCCGGACGGGCTCGGAGCAGCATCGGTCATGACTCGTCCTTTGGTGCGGCGCCTCGCGCAGCGGCCTGCAGATCGTCGGCATCGTCGTCACCCGAGCTCGACTCGGGCTCGGTGGTCGCAGGAGCCGCTCCGTCTTCACGGTCGAATCG
>JAYUYE010001126.1:0-2635 GCA_043752985.1 Myxococcales bacterium | reverse complement strand
TGACGCCCGTGATCGGCGTGTTGAGGACGATCACGGCGATGTCGTACGTGGACTCCCAGTTCGGGTACGCGGTGACCGACTTGACGGTCGCGCGAATGCCACCCGTGCCGTTGTAGTTCGTGGTGTTCGCGATGACGGTGGTCGGCGCCGGGTTGGCGCAGTGGCCCGCGGTGAGAACGACGTCGGGGGCGATCAGCGTGCCGGTGCACGAGCCCTGCGCCGAGAGAACCGCAACCGCGTCCGGCCACTTGCCGGCCGGGACCGCGGTCCCGTTGATCACGGGCGTGGCGTCGTAGTCCGGGCGGTCGGTATCGAGCGCACGGGTGCGGGTCTCGGCGGCCGCGGTCGACGTGAGAGCCAGGAGCGCGGCGAAGAGCGTTCTCGACATGTGCGAAGTCTCTCAAGCAGCCGGCGTGCCGGAATCCGATCCGAGTACTTGGAAGTGTTGAGGATCTTTGGGCTGCGCACGTCGTGCAGGGAAATGCACTACCTCGCCTCCAAGTGATTGGATCACGGAGGATCTGCATGTAGGTGGCTGGGACACTGCCCCACACCCCAAGGCCCCAGGGTCTCAGCGGATCTCTGGGCCCCCGAGCCACCCAACCTTCTCCTCGGTTCGCCGCACGCGCGAGCTGACGGTGCGCATTCGCCCGACCGAGCGAGCTGGCTCAAAGAAATCTACGCAGCGCTGGGAGGTCGGCGCCGCCCGATCGCGATGGCTCGGATGTCGGCCGGGCACGCCGACTGCACTCGGTCCGCTGCATGACCAGCAAGGCTCAGAGCGCAGATCGACCGATCCACCCCGTGCTCGTGGGCATCCCGATCGCACTGTTGATCGCCACCATCGCGTTCGAGCTCGCCCACCTCGAGACGGGCAACGCCGTGTTCTATCGCGCCGCGATGATCGCGAACATCGCGGGCGTCGTGGCCGCCGTGCTCGCCGTGATTCCCGCCGCGACCAGCGTCAAGCATGCGGTGCTCAACTCGCTGACCGTCGCGCTGTTCGCGCTGAGCGCCGTGATGCTTGTCCGCAGCTACGGGACCGGCGAGCTTTATGTGCATCTTCCGATCGCGCTCGGAATGCTCGGTCTCGTCGCGATGACCTACGCAGGCACCCTCGGCGACGCGCTCCCCAACCGTGTCCGCGCCGCGCGCGCGCCTCGCGGCTACGCTGCTCGCAACCTGGGCACTGCGAACTCATAAGGTCACGCCCGAGCGTGTGGTTCGCTGTGGCGTGCGACTGTTTTCGATCCGGTCTATCCTGGCGCCGTGCAGCTCGCGTCGACGATTCGCGGAGTCAGCTATCGTTTCGCGTCCGTCAAAGAAGTGCTGGCGAAGGCGAACCCGCCGAAGAGCGGCGATGACCTGGCCGGAGTGTCTGCGCGAGATGCCATCGAGCGAGTTGCTGCCCGCGCGGTACTCGCGAACCTGACGCTCCGCGACCTGCGTGAGAACCCCGTCGTCCCGTACGAGATCGACGAGCTGACCCGCGTTGTCGAGGACGAGCTTGATGAACAGGCATACCGCGCCGTCGCGCACCTGACCGTTGGCCAGTTCCGCGAGTGGCTACTCGCGATCGACACCACGGGGCCCACGCTACGCGCGGTGTCGCCAGGGCTGACGCCCGAGATGGCGGCCGCGGTCTGCAAGCTGATGTCGAACTTCGACCTGATGACGGTCGGCGCAAAGTGCCTCGTGGTCGTGCGCGCGAACTCGACGCTGGGCCTGCCAGGCCGGCTGTCATCGCGCTGCCAGCCGAACCATCCTGCCGACGACGTCGAGGGAATCCTCGCCTCGATGCGCGAAGGCCTGTCGTATGGCTGCGGCGACGCCGTGATCGGTGTCAACCCCGCGACCGACACCGCTCGCTCAACCGCGGAGATCCTCACCGCGATCGACGACGTCTTGAAGCGCAACGACTGCCCGACCCAGCACTGCGTACTCTCGCACGTCACGGTGCAGATGAAAGCGCTCGAGCTCGGCTGTCCGATGGACCTGATGTTCCAGTCCGTCGCCGGCACCGAGGCCGCGAACAAGGCGTTCGGGATCAGCGTCAAGCTGCTCGACGAAGCCTGGGACCTGATGAAGGAGAAGGGGTCGACGAAGGGCCCGAACCGGATGTACTTCGAGACCGGTCAGGGCTCGGCGCTGTCGTCGAACACACACCACGGCGCCGACCAGGTCACGATCGAAGCGCGCGCGTACGGCCTGTCACGGCGCTACAAGCCGTTCCTCGTCAACACCGTCGTCGGCTTCATCGGCCCCGAGTACCTCGAGAACGGGCCGCAGATCTCGCGCGCCGCGCTCGAGGATCACTTCATGGGCAAGCTGCTCGGCCTGCCGATGGGGTGCGACGCGTGCTTCACCTATCACGCGACGATGACGCAGGACGAGCTCGAGAGCCTCAAGGTGCTGCTCGGGATCGCGGGCTGCACCTATCTGATGTCCCTGCCGGTCGGCGACGACATCATGCTGAACTACCAGTCGACGAGCTATCACGACATCCCGACGCTGCGCCGCCTCGTCAACAAGCGGCCGACGCCGGAGTTCGACGCATGGCTCGACGCGAAGGGCATCTGGCGCGCCGATGGCCCGGGCCCGAAATTCGGCGACGTCACGGCCCTGCGCTGATCAG
>JAYUYE010001125.1:0-2636 GCA_043752985.1 Myxococcales bacterium | reverse complement strand
TCGGCGCCGACGTGCTCGTGCTCGTCGACGCGTCGGCTGTCGACAAGGTGTGTCGCGCGTTCCGGCTCTCGCGCGAGCGCATCGCGAACGCCGCGCGGCGCGTGGTGTCGATCGATTGCTGGAACCTCGTCCGTCCGCCGCGCGCGTGGGACTACGGCCCGGTCAGCGAGCCGCTGGATCCATGGTTCCTCGAGCACGCCGCCGTGATCCGCCCGGCGCCGATCGCACGCGCGGACGCGCCGGGTGCCTACGCGGCGCTGCCGGCGCTCGCCGTTTCCTCGAGCGCTCGGCGCACCGAGACGCGCCGACGGTTTTGTCTTCCCGAGCGCCCGCTGATCGTGTGGCCGACCGCGCGCTGGCAACTGCCCGACAGCCACGACAATCCCGCGCTCGCACGGATCGCCGCGAGGCTTCCCGTGCTCGTCGCGCCGGTGCTCGCCGCGCTCGGCGACGAGATCGCGATCGCGCACGTGTCCCCGACGCCGCTCGCGGCAGGCCATCAGATCGCGACCTATCACCCGATTGCTCCACTGCCCGCCGCCGACTTCGAGGCGCTGATGGGGGCAGCCGATGTCGTGCTGAGCTTCAATGCCGCGGCGACGAGCCTCGCGACCGCGATCAGCCTCGGCGTGCCGACGGCACTGTGCGCCGCACGTGATCCTGCCGGCGCCGCGCAGAAGCTGCGGGCGTGGCCGCTGAGCCTCGAGCAAGTCCTGGGACCGACCGTTCGCGACAACCCGTTCTACGAGACGATGACGCTCGTCGATTCACTCGCCGGCGATGAGCTCGTCAGTGCGCTGCGCGCGCTCCTGTTCGATCCCGGCGTCCGCGACGAGCGGCGAGCCGCGCAGGCACGCTATCGCGACTCGATCGCGATGCTGCCGACTGGCGTGGATCGGCTGCTCGAAGCCGCCCGCTGACCGGCGATCAGCCTGCGAGCACTCGACGTGCGAGGTCGGCGATCATCCGGCCAAACCGCGCCACCGCAATGTCGGGCTCCGCATCGTCGAGCAGGACGTGGTTCGGGAACGCCTGCTCCTCGATCTTGCGGACCGCGACCTGGGCACAGACGATGCCCTTGCGCTTGGTCAGCGTGGTCACCAGGCTGCTCAGCGCCGCGACGGAACACTCCGTTGGCAGACCGTCGCTGATCATCACGATGACGCGCGCTCGCTTGCGCGACGCGAGCGCGACGTTCGCGACATGGAACAGCGCGGCTGCATCGTTATTGCCGCCGTGGGTGCGCAGCGCGGTCACGTGGCAATCGGCCGAATCACCCGCGTCGTAGATCTTGCTGTCGGTGAAGCCGAAGAACCGCGCCTCCACGCCATGCAGCGGCCGCACGGCCTCCGCGATC
Source organism: Myxococcales bacterium (assembly GCA_043752985.1). Classification (GTDB taxonomy): domain Bacteria; phylum Myxococcota_A; class Polyangia; order Haliangiales; family Haliangiaceae; genus JABFXX01. The sequence continues at coordinate 1,279 of JAYUYE010001125.1, read as the reverse complement.
ATCACGCCGAACCGGCGCGCGCGCTCGATGTTCTTGCCCGCTTGCATCGAGCCCGAGCAGTCGATGATCGTGCCGAGAAACAGATCCGTGCGGCGCACCGGCGTGCGGGCCTTCAGGATCTTCGGGTCGCCGCGCGTCACCAGCGCGAGCAGCCGGCTGCGGTCGAGCGCGTGGCCCTTGATCCGCGCGTGCGCCGACTCCCAGCGCAGGCCGAGATCATCGAGGTGTCCGCGCAGGCGCACGGAATGGCGGTGGACCTCGGCGGCGAGCTGCTTGTGCTCCTGCGCCGAGCCGCGAACCTTCTCGACATTCGTGATCCGATCGAACTCCCTGTCGGGACTGACGTTGACCTGTAATCGATCGCGCGGCGTCCCGGCAGCGAGGTTCTTGCTGTGCTTGGGATCGAGGATGCGCTCGACCTCGCGTTGCAGGATGCCGTCATCGATCCCGGCGCCAAACACCTCCTCGTCGCGCTCGCCGAACTCGAGGCCCTCGGGACCGCCGAAGCAGCTCGCGACCGCGATCGCGCCACCGAACAGCGCCGCGAGCTGCTTTGTCAGATCATAGAGCCCCTGCATGTCGAGCTTGCGGAGGTCCTTGCCGCACAGCTCGAGTGCGGCCGCGACGCGTGGATCGCCGGTGCGGTTGCCGAGCCCCATGCGCAGCGCGCGCGCGAACCGGGCGAGTGGATGCCCGTGCTTCTCGAGCTCGGCGAGGATCGCACCGCGGCGGAGTCGGACCGAGGTTTCGTTGAACGCGACGTCGAGGTGTGTCCCGATCAGCGCATGCGCGGCGGCTCCGCGCAGCGACTGCAGCAGCCGCCAGATGTTGAGCTCTTGCGGCGCATGCTGGAACCCGTAGGAGCCGAGCCGCTTGAGGCGGTCTCCGTACGCGCGGTCGACGCCACGCAGGTTGCGCTCGAGGTGCTCGTCCGCGATCAAGTTCAACAGGTGGCCGATGCCCTCGGCGTGCGCCTGCTTCCACAGCCGCTGCTCGAGCTCGCCGCGGTGATAGACGTGGTGGCCGATCTCGTGGAGCACGAGGCCCTCGACGATGTCGCGGCCGTGCGGCTCGCCGCGGAGCATCGGTAGCGCAGACACGAAGATGCGGCTGCCGTCGAGGAACGTGTGCCCGAGGTCGCGCTCCTTCGTCGTCATGTGCATGCGGAACATCCGGCCGGTGAGCTCGACGCCGCGACGGACGCCCCACGCGAAGACCTCGGCGACGTCCATCAGGCGTGCGTGCGCGAGTGCGTCGCCGACCGCGAACTGTGCCACGT
>JAYUYE010001124.1:0-2637 GCA_043752985.1 Myxococcales bacterium | reverse complement strand
CAAAGCTCGACGAGATCCCGGTCGCAAACGCGCGGCCTCTCGCGATCGCACTGCTTCGCGGAGGCAACGTCACGTGCATGCCGGCGCAGCAGCCGGTCATGGAGTGCGCGCCCCTGGTGCTCGACGTGCCGTCGCCACCCGATTCTGCGACGCTCACTGATCCATGTCTGCGGCGGCTGCTCGCGCTGTGGTCGATCGCAGCTCTCGAGCCGGAGGATGTTCCGCAGGTCGCCGACGCCCTTCGGGCGATCGCCGCGATCCCGCCGCCCGAGTCCCAGCTCGTGGCCGCCGCGATCCAGGCGATTCCCGAGACCGACCAGGAGCGCCGGCTCGAGATCCTGGCGATCGCCCACCGCGCCGGTCAGCGCGATCTCGCCAACGGTATGCTCGGTGCGTTTGACGAAACCCACCTGGCCGAAGCGGTGACGAAGCACAAGATCGACGGCGCGCTCGAGGTGCTATCCGCGGAGGGACACCGCGCGGTCTACCTGCGCGCGGTCATCGATGAGGCGCTACCAGCCAAGACGCGGACCTCGGCGATCATCGATCTCGCCGCGGCGACCACCGACCCGAAGACGCCCGATCTCCGGACGGCGCTGGTTTCGGCCGCAAAATCCAAGGACTGCGAGGTCGCGGCGATTGCCGCCCGGGTGCTCGCGGACCGCGGGGACAAGCGGTTCATCCCGAGCCGCCCCCGGACGTCGAGACCCGACGCGATGCTGCGTGGTCTCTGCGTGCTCGCGAGCTACGAGCGGCTCCAGGCCAACGACGAGCCTTCGCTGCTGACAACCTATGTCCCGGCCAAGGGACTCGAGCAGGTGAAGATCGCGTTCGACGCTCTCGCCGAGATCGACACGGACGGCGACGGCGATCCGCGGACCGAGCGCACGACCGTGCAGGTTTCGCGCACCGAGCTCGTGGTCCCCGAGATCGATGACCTCGTGCGGGCGTTTCGCCGGTGCACCGGCACGACCTGCACATCGGGCGATCGCGAGTTCACGTTCGGGTTTTCGCCGGGTGCCGGCGGGCTCGTCCTGACCCGGCTCGTGATCGCGGAACGTCCGCCCTGCCCCTCACGGTAGTCGTGCAATCTCGGCACGTTGCCCACGCAACGTGGATCTCCGCGGACGCTGTGGCACGATAGCGCGATGCGTTGGCTGATCGCTGTGGTGCTCGCTGTGTTCGTCACCAGTGGTAGCCAGGCCGATGCGCAGGCGTTCAAGCCGCGCGGTGGCTCGAAGGCCCCGGCGAAGGCGCCGGCCAAGAAGGCCGCGAAGAAGGCCCCGGCCAAGAAAGCCGCGAAGTCGGCGAAGAAGAGCTCACGGGCGGCGCAGAGCTCGGCTCGTCCCGATGATCTGACCCCGGATGAGGACGCCCCTTCGAAGAAGTCGGCGAAGGAGACGAGCCCGGAGGACGAGGACGACTACGTGCTGATCGAGGACGATTGAGCCGAGGCGAAACCGGCGAATCGATCGCCGTCAAGTGATCCGGGCGCAACGCTTGTTCAGGTGGGCATTTTCCGACGAGCGGAAGTGATCCGGAGCGTCGCCGAAAAATTGCCCGAGTGATCCGCGCATGTCTATTTGCCAAGCATGGATCGATCCCGTCGCGGGGGGACGAACGGGACCCGCCCGTCTCCCGAGACCACGGTACCCGCGGCATCGCGGCTGACCGTCAAGTCGCGCAAGAACCGCAAGAAGCCCGGCTCGTTGTGGTCGCGGATGCCACGCCCCCGCGTGATCGCGAATGCATGTGGTCGCGCCGCGCGCCGCGCTCTGCCGGGCCTCGCTGCCACGGCCTCGATCACGCTGGTCGGTAGCGGGCTCTGGCTCGGCTATCGATTCATCACGACATCGGAGCGATTCGCGATCACGTCGATCGAGATTCATGGCGAGAGTCACCTGACGGAAGATCAGGTTCGCGCCGCGATGCCCGTCCGTGTCGGCGACAACGTGTTCGCGACCCACCTCGACACGGTCACCGGCCAGCTCCGGCAGGCGCCGTGGATCGCATCTGCGACCGCGCATCGCATGCTCCCCGATACCCTGGTCGTCGAGATCCGCGAACACGACGCGGCGGCGATGGTCGAGCTCGGCGCGCTCTACCTCGTCGACACCAGCGGTCACCCGTTCAAGCGGGCGCAGCTCGAGGTTGGCGATGGCACTGGCCTGCCAGTGATCACGGGCCTTTCGCGCACGGCGTACGAGAGCGATCCCGCCGGTACCGCCGCCATCGTGACCCGCGCGCTCGCGATCCTCGCCGACTGGACCGCGCAGCCCACTCGCCCCGCGATCGGCGAGATCCACGTCGACGCCCACGCGCAGCTGACGCTCCGCACCTACGACCATGCGACCGCCATCCAGCTCGGACCGATCGGCGCCGAGCTGACCGCGCGCATGCACACGTTCGACGCCGCGTGGGCCGAGCTCACCGGAGCCGAACGCATCCGCGCCACGACCATTCACCTCGACGCACGGGCCGATCAGGTCACCGTCGCACTCGCCCCCACGAAGGATTGAAGCAGCACACCATGGCCAAGTCCAAGACCTCCGAGATCATCGTCGGGCTCGACATCGGAACGACCAAGATCGCTTGCATCGTCGGCGAAGTCACCGAGGACGGTGTCGACATCATCGG
>JAYUYE010001123.1:0-6651 GCA_043752985.1 Myxococcales bacterium | reverse complement strand
TCGCAAGCTTGCCGGCGGTCGCGGTGACGAGCCCCTGCCCGACCCTTGGATCGACGCGACCGACCGCCCAGATCGGCGCGCGCTGATCGATCAGCTTGAGCCAGCCCACAAGGTCGGGGTTCGACGTTGCTTTGGGACCAGTGCCGAGCGCCTCGGTGACCCAGGCCTCGTTCGTGCCCAGCACGACTGTATCGGGCCGGCTGAACGCGAAGTGCATCGTACGATTGCCGTCCTTGACCTGATAGATCGAGCGGCCGACGACCGACTTCGCCGTCAACTCCCCGCCGCCCTTGCCGACCATCGTGCGGATGCACGACGCGAGGTCGGGCTCCGACAGCGATCCGGTCGCCACCATCAGCACGGGCCCCGTACCGGCTGCGCCTTGCGCGGGACCGATCGCGAGCATGACGTGTCGAATCTGCCGGATCGGATCGATCTTGCAGCTCTCCTGCACGTGCGCCCAGCTCTCGGCGAGGCTCGGCTCGGACAGCAGCAAGCGCTCGATTGCTCGCGCGATGATCGGCGAGTCGGTGAGCTTACTGACGTCGGCAGCGAGCAGGACCTGAGCGGTCGCCGGGACCGCCGCGAGGCCGGAGACCTCGGGCGAGAGCGACGTATCCTTCGCCTTCCGCTTCGAACAAGCGGCGACGATCAGAAGACTCAGCACGAGCGTGCCGAGTCGACGCTTCATCAGGGGGTACCCGCGCCGCCGCCGCCGAGGCCGCCCATCATCCCGGCGAACTGGGTGATCAGCGCCTCGAGCTTTTGCGTCGACAGAGCGAGGTTGAGCTTCACGTCCGAGCCGTCGGCGACGATGTCGAGCTTGTCGACCATGCTCTTGAACTGCGCGACCTGGCTGGTCGCCATGCCGGTGATCTGCGTTGCCTGCGCCGGCGTGTCGAGGCGGACGCGCATGTCGACGGAGAGACCGTCAGTGACGTTGACCGAGCCGAACAGCGCCTTCGGCTTGAAGCCCATCTGCGCGGCCTGATCGAACACCTTCGAGTTGCCGTTCATCAGGATCCAGAGCGAATCGTTCGTGTTGATTTTCGAGTACATGTCGACGAACGCCTGCGACGTCTTGAGCGCCGAGGTGCCCGCGGCCGCCGCCTTCACGCCCACCGCGGTCGCGTTCGGACCGATGACGCCGAGCATCGTGGTGTCACCGACGTAGGTGAACGCGAACGTCTCACCGGTCTTCGACTTCACCATCGTGATGTCGCCATCGCGGGTGATCGTGCTGCCGTCCTTGACCGCCTCGTCCTTCATCTTGTCCATGCAGCCCATGACCTTGGACTTCTCGGGACCGTGAACGACGATGACGCCCTCGGGAGCCTTGGCTCCGCCGAGGCCCTTGAGGCCCATCGAGACCGACTGCACCGAGCTCATCGGATCGAAGCCGCACTTCGCCTTGAACTCGGCGAGCTTGGCCTGATTGTCGCCCTGCAACATCTTGGGCTCGACGAACTTCTTCCACAGCGCGCTCTTCTGCAGCTGAGCGAAGTTGAGGCCGAGAACGACCTCGGAGTCGACCGGCAGCAGCGCGAGATCGCTCGCGTTCGGGTTGACCTGGGCGGTCACTGCCGACGCCACGGCGGCGATGGCTCCCGGCGGCTTCTCGACCTTGGTATCGGTCGTCTTCGCGACCTCGCCACCCGTCGCGGGGGCCTTCTTCTCGTCTTTCTTGCACGCTCCTGTGCTGAAACCGATTGCGAGTGCAGCGACGAGCCAACCGTGACGGATGCGAACCATTTTCTGATCTCCTGTAGATGTCGGGTGAGGACGCCGGCTTATAACACGCCATGCCCTGGATGCCACACCGCCTGCGCGACGCGGACGTCTGGGCCAAGGTCGATGCCAGCGGGGTCCTGATCCAGGATGCCGGCGGCCGCGTCGAGGTCGTCTACAAGCCCGCGGATGGCGCCAAGGTCTACCGGGCCGGGGCGCGCAACCTGACCGCGCTCGCTGGCACGCCGGTCGAGTTCACCGCCGGCGAGCCTGCCCCGGAGAAGACCGACGCCAAGACCGACGCCAAGACCGGCGCCAAGGGCACGCCGGGTGTGCGCCCGGCCACGCCCCCGGAGAACGTGAAGGATGCGATCCATGTGTGGACGGACGGTGCCTGCACGGGCAACCCCGGACCGGCCGGGCTCGGGGTGGTGATCATCGACGACGGCAAGCACCGCGAGCTGTCCGAATACCTCGGCGAAGGCACGAACAACATCGCCGAGCTGATGGCGATCTTTCGCGGCCTGGAGGAGGTCTCCGACAAGCAGCGCCCGGTGTTCGTGTACTCGGACTCCGCATACTCGATCGGCCTCCTCACCCAGAACTGGAAGGCGAAGGCGAACACCGAGCTCGTGACCAAGCTGCGCGCCCTGACGAAGCAGTTCGTGAGCCTCAAGTTCGTCAAGGTCGCAGCGCACGCGGGGATCGTGCTCAACGAGCGGGTCGACGAGCTCGCACGCAACGCGGTCACCCGTCGCCGCTGATCAGTCGGTGAGCTGAACGTCGGCCGCGACCTGGCCGAGCGTGACGAGCTCCCACTGCGCCGCGAGATCGTCAAGGATCGCCTCGAGCCGCGCGAGCTTGTCCGCGATCGGCACCCGCAGATCGGCCTGGCGCGAGACCAGCTCGCCCGGGATGCCGTCCTTCTCTGCATCGGCGAAGTCCAGACCGTGCAGCTCGAAGTTGAAGAACCGCCGCTGCGCCATCTGAGCGACGAGCCGCTTGCGCAGCGGAGCCGGCGCGAGAATGAGCCAGTTGCCGATCGCCGGCAGCCGCGCCCACGGCGTCACCGCGACTGGCAGCTCGACGAGCGGCGCCTGGCCGCGGCGCCACGGTGCGGTCATCGACGGCCGGTACGGATCGGGCGGCGCCATCAGGGCGCGCGGGTTCGTCATCACTGCGCCACTCGGCCGGCGGATCAGCGCGAGCGCGCCCATCACGGCCGCCTTGACGGCGTAGTAACCGGGCGCCGGAAAGATCGACGAGTCGTAGCGATAGCCGCGCTTCGCGAGTGCCTCGAGCATCGCGGGGGACACGTCGTAGCCCGGCGCGCGAAACCCACGCACGCCCACGTTGTTCGTGATCGAGCGCAGCACGCGATCACAGCCGGCGATCTCGGCGTCGACGACCTCGGGCGCGAGGCGCGCAAGATCGTAGAAGTGCGAGTACGAGTGATTGCCAAGCTCGTCACCGTGCTGTGCGAGCGTCTGGAGCCGCTGCGCGTTCGCGGCACGCCGATCGCGGTCGGGGAGCTTGGCGTCACCGTCGGCATCGCGGCCAACGACGAACCACGTCACGTGGATGCCGCGGCTCGCGAACAGCTGTGCCGCGCGAGGCAGTGCGCGCTCGAGGATCACGTGCTCGAGCTCGGGCGGCGGCGTGCCGAGGCCGTAGATCCGGTAGTAGCAGCCGATGGCGTCGAGATCGATCGAGATCGCGCACAGCGGCCGGGTCACGGTTTTCCGCCGAACCGGATCACGTAGGTCATCTTCGCGATCCCGCGGAGCACGTTCGGTACGCGCTTCACGAGGTTGATCGCGGGCGGACGCTTCTCGTGAAGTCGGATCGGGATCTCGAGAACGTGGAGACCAGTGCGGCCGGCACGAATCACGAGCTCGCTCGAGAACAGGTCGCGGTCGATGACGCACGCCTCGACCACGGGCAGCAGTGTCTCGCGATGGAACGCCTTGAGGCCGTGAGTGTCGGTGCCGCGGAAATCGAGCGCGGCCCACAGCATCGTGTTGATCACGCGGGTCGCCACGCGCCGGAACATCGGGCGCTCGTCGCTCGAGCCTTTCATCGCCTTGCTGCCGACGACCATGTCGGCATCCTTGTGGCTGAGCAGCTCGAGGGCGCGGCGGTGGAAGTCGGTGTCGCACAGGTCGATCTCCTCGCAGATCACCCAGGTGCCTCGCGCCTCGAGGATCCCGCGGCGCAGTGCCTTGCCGTAGTTCGCCTCGCCGAGCGAGAACGTCCGGACCTCGGGGCGCTCGCGGGCGATGTGCTCGGCGAGCTCGGCCGTGCGATCGCGCGAGCCGTTCTCGGCGATGATGATCTCGTACGTCAGGTCGGGTGCCAGACCGTCGAGCAGCTCGGTCACAGCCTCGCGGAGGATGCCCTCTTCGTTGTAGACCGGGATCACGATCGAGACATCGGGCGCGGACACGTCGGCGTCTTAGCACGCCTCTCGTGCGCCGGGCTGTTCCACAAACCTCTCGCTCTGCCCTGCATTCATCAGCATCACGTGATCGCGCACACCGCGCTGCTTCGCGAGGTCGACGAGCCAGCGCGCCGGCTCGTCGAGCTGCTCGTACGACAGCGCGAACGCGCCGTGATGGATCGGGACGAGCAAGCGCGACCGGAGGTCCTCGAACGCAAACAGCGCATCGAGCGGAGACATGTGCCGGGACCGGAACGAGCCCGGGAGAAAGCCCCCGATCGGCAGCACGGCGATGTCGGGCGCGAACCGCGATCCGACATCGGCAAAGCCCGAGAAGTAGCCGCTGTCCCCGCACAGGAACGCGCTCGGACCGGGACCGCGCACCACGAATGACAGGCCCCGCGCGAGATCGCCATCGCCGTGCGACGCCGCCGCGGCGATCACCTGGACGCCGCGCAGCTCGAAGTCCGCGCCGGGTTGCAGCTCGATCACGCGCGCAAACCCGAGGTCCGAGAGCGCCGCGGCAGCGCCTGCCGGGACCACCACCGTCGCGGTCCGCGGCAGCTTCTTCAGCGTCGGAACGTGAAGGTGATCCGCGTGTCGGTGCGAGATCAGGATGAGGCCAACATCGGAGAAGTCCCCCGGTGCCAGACCAGGCTCGACCGCGCGCCGGACCCCGCCGATCCAGCGGCCGAGCATCGGGTCGAACGCGATCGCGAGGTCGGTGTAGCGGGCGATCACGCTGGCGTGGCCGCCGAAGGTCAGCGAGAGCTCGCGGGGACCGATCGAGGGGACCGGCTCGTGCTGCGCCGGGCGCGGCGGCCGGAACCAGCGCGCCATCCAGTGCCCAACCAGGCTGCGATAGCGCCGCACGGGAATCTGCCTGTGGAGGCGCCCGAGCTCCGCGGCCCGCGCGGTGACGTCCGACACGGTTCCACTGTCGCCGGGCTGTTCGCGCGAAGCAAGGTGCCGGGAAACTTCGCCACGACGTCCCGCGAGACCAAGCGGACGAGTGCAGGTCACGGCGCGCGCCCGGAAGCGCACCGAGAGCGCGTGGTTATTCCGCGCGCCGAGCGAGAACCGGCTGCACGCCGTGAGATGCCCGGGCCGCGACGGTCCTAGCCGACGGCGTGGAGAATTTTCCCGGCCAGAGGTACTTTCTCGCCCATGAATGCCAGGTCGCTCGGGTCGGCGCTCGGTCGCTGGCCGATCGCGCTCGCCGCGGTGTTCGTGCTCGCGCTGTGCATTCTAATTCCCGGTCTCGGCACGCCGGGACTGTGGGAGCCGCACGAGCGCCAGTTCTCGGATCGCGCGGCGCCGCCGCTCGACCCCAGTGCACCGAAGGCCGCCGACAAGCCGGTCGTCCCCCGGCCCGGTACCGACGACACCTGTGTTCGTCAGGCTCCCGAGGGTGCCGCCGCGCGCTCGCTGACCACCCGCGCCACGAAGTTCGGCCGCGACACGATCAGCGACAGCGATACCGGTCGGAAACTGCCGTTCGCCTTGATGGGCCTCCTCACCGTGCTCGCCACGGCCGGAATCGCGATGCGGTTCGGCGGTGCGCGCGCCGGACTGATCGCAGGAATTGTGCTGCTGTCGATGCCGCTCCTGTCGCTGCAGGCACGGATGCTGACGTCGGAGATCGGGACCGCATGCGGCGGCGCGCTGATCATCTATTCGCTCGTGGCGATATCGCGGCTCGGCGCTGCCCACGGTATGGCGCTCGCTGCGATCGACGCCGGTGTCGCGATCGGATCGCTCGTGCTCGGCAGCTGGCTCGGCTTCTCGGGTGGCGGCGCGCTACTCGGGCTGGTCGTTCCGATCGGTGCGGTCGCCGCGGCCGGCGGGTTCGGCGTCCCGCTCGTGACCTCGGCGCTGCGCCGCGAGCGCGTGCTGCCTCATGTGCCCGCGCTGATCGCGGGGCTCGCGGTCATCGTGCTGGTCGGCATGCTCGTGCACGAGCTCTATGCGCTCAAGGATCCGAACGTGCGGGCGCCTGGCGTCATCCCGCCGAATGCGCGCGAGATCCTCGGTCGCGCGATCGTCGCCGACGGTTGCTGGTCCGAGCTGCTCGGCGGGCTCTGGCGCCAGGACGACGACCTCCGCGCGACCTTCGACAGCTCGTTCGAGCAGATCGCGTACGGGACCTTCCCGTGGGGCGTGCTCGGACCGATCGCGATGGCTGCGCTGCTCGCGAGCACCGACAAGGATCAGCGCGCTGCCGGCGCCATCTCGCTCGCGTGGGCCGCGGGTGCGTGGATCGCGGTCGAAGCGTTCCAGCGCAAGGTTGGCTTCACCCTGTATGCCGGGTTCCCCGCGATCGCGATCGCGATCGGCGTGTGGCTCGATCTCGTTCTGACCCGGCGCGCGAAGGGTGACAAGGGCGGCGACCCCGATGCCGCGCCGGCTGGCCTGATGCTGGTCGGCCTGTTCGTTCTGATCGCGGTCCTAAACCTCGGCAAGGACATGCACTCGTTCCCCGA
>JAYUYE010001122.1:0-2640 GCA_043752985.1 Myxococcales bacterium | reverse complement strand
ACCACACGGGTGGCTATCTCAAGATCGCGCCCGAGCACACCGAGGACGGCCCGCTCAAGCACATGATGAAGCCGGGCATCGGCGCATACGATCGGTTCAAGGAGCTGTTCGATCGCTATTCCGAGGAAGCGGGCAAGGAGCAGTACCTGATCCCCTACTTCATCGCCGCGCATCCGGGCACCACCGACGAGGACATGCTGAACCTCGCGCTGTGGCTGAAGAAGAACGGCTTCCGTCCCGATCAGGTCCAGGCGTTCTTGCCGTCGCCGATGGCGACTGCGACTGCGATGTATCACTCGGGCTACAACCCGTTGAAGTCGCTCAAGGCGCGCGAGCGCGTCCATGTCGAGAAGGACCTCACCCGCCGCCGCCTCCACAAGGCGTTTCTCCGCTACCACGATCCGCACAACTGGCCGGCCCTACGCGAAGCGCTGATCCGGATGGGACGTAGCGATCTGATCGGCGGCGGCAAGCACCAGCTCGTTCCATCGTGGCAGCCCGCGGGGACGAGCGCCGCCGATCGGCGCGGTGGTCCGCGTGGACGACTCCAGCCCGGCGTTGCGTTGACGCAGCACACGGGACTCCCGCCACGGCAAACGCGCGATTCACGACGACCACCGATCCGTAAGCCCAGATCGCCCTGACCGTTCGCGCACGCGCGTCACCGTCCGGAGTGTAGGTAACCGATCGCCCACACAGACCCCTTTTGTGGTCCCGACGCGGCGCGGTACTCTCGGCATGGCTCCATGAGCGCGTCCCTTTCACCTTCTCCGGATGTCGAGATCTCGATCGGCAGCGTACTCGACGGCAGGTATCGAATCGATGCCGTGCTCGGGACCGGCGGGATGGGACGCGTCTATCGCGGCGAGCACACCGGCATCGGCCGCGCGGTCGCGATCAAGGTTCTCCACGCCGATCTCAACCGCAATCGCGAAGCCGCGCAGCGGTTCCAGCGCGAGGCGATCGCATCGGGTCGTCTCGATCATCCGAACATCGTGGGCGTCAGTGATTTCGGGATCCTCGACGATGGCCCCTGCTACCTGGTGATGGAGGCGCTCGAGGGAGAATCCCTCGGTGGACGGCTGGAGCGCGAGCAGCGAATCCCGTGGCAGGCAGCCGTCGAGATCTTGCGCGGCGTGCTTCATGGCCTGCGCCACGCGCATGACCGCGGCGTCGTCCATCGCGACATCAAGCCCGACAACGTGTTCCTCGCGCGCAAGGACGGCGAGATCATCGTCAAGATCCTCGATTTCGGGATCGCGAAGCTCTACGCCGGCAGTCCCGATGATCCGGCATCAACGCGCGCGGGCCTCACCGTCGGGACCCCCGCGTACCTGTCGCCCGAGCAGGCGGTCGGTGGCGAGATCAAGCCGGCCTCGGACCTCTACTCCTCGACGATCCTCCTGTTCGAGATGATCACGGGCCGCGCGCCTTTCGAGGACAAGGATCCTCTCGCGATGCTCGGCGCGCACGTCGGCCGCGAGCCGCCTCGGATCGCCGACATCGCGCCCGAGCTCGACATCCCACCGGGCCTCGAGGACGTGATCCGTCACGGTCTCGTCAAGGCGCAGGCGGATCGGTTCACCTCGGCGAACGAGTACCTCGCCGCGCTCGATGGAGTTGCTGCGGCACAGGCGGGCCCCGCACTGCGGTTTCTCGGACAACCGGTCGGGGCCGGGGCGATCGGCACCGCTCCGACCGCGTCGTTCACGCCGGTAGGTCCACGCGCGACCCCCGTTGCGTTCACCCCGGTCCCTGGCACGCTCTCGATTCCGATCAACGATCAGACGATCGTGACGCCGCCGCCGCAGCGCGCCGTCTCGCTCGCCGATGCCCCGCCGTTGCCGCGCAGCTGGAGCAAGATCGCCGTCGTCGTGATCTTGCTCGCCATCATCGGGGCGCTCGCGCTCAAGGTGATCACGAACGGTCGTGACCACGCAGCTCCGTCCGCGCCCGCGAAGCCGAGCAAACCCACGCCGCGACCACAGGGAGCCAGTGCTCCGGCGGACGATTCGCCGAAGACGGTCGCCCGCCCCGAGCCGTCGGATCGGGTCCCCGCCATGATCGCGCCGCTCGAGTCCAGCACGCAGCTCAAGTCGCTGATCCAGGAGCTCGAGAAGGGTAAGACGTGCATGAATCGCAAGAAGGCGGTCGCCGACCTCGTCGAGCTCGGTAGCAAGGATGCCGTTCCCGCGCTCAAGAAGGCTCGTTACCGGATGCGCGGCGGCCTGCTCGGGATCGGGGCGTCGAACGCGAACTACTGCCTCAAGGCTGACGCGGAGGCCGCGATCACGTCCCTCGGTGGCACGCTCAAGTAGCTTTCGACTTCCAGTCCTTCTGCGTCAGCACGTCGAAGTCGACGACGAGGCACACCGGCTTGTCGGTGGCATCGACGGCCCAGTAGGCCGCGAACTCGCCGTTGCCGCAGGGCAGCGCGAGCGCGCGGCGACCGTCGGTGAGTGGAACTTCGACGGGCGTGGCGCCGGTCTGGGGTGGGATCGCAACGACGCCTGGCGCGCCATCACGTGCGTCGAGCAGCACGAGCCAACCGGTCGTCACGGTGACGCGCGGAAGCTCGTCGGCCGACTTCGGCTTCTTCTGCCCGCGATAGTGCGCGACCGTCCACTTCGCGATCGGCGG
>JAYUYE010001121.1:0-6668 GCA_043752985.1 Myxococcales bacterium | reverse complement strand
TCTCGGCGACCTTCGCTCCCGCGAGGGTCACGTGCTCCCACTGGCCGACCTCGGCCGACGCGGGATCGAGCGGGATGGCAACGGCCGCGAGCGCCGTGCCGTTCCACTGCAGCCGGAACAGCCCCGACGTTCCCGGCGTGACGCTCTCCTGCGCGAGGAGGATGTCGCCGACCATCGGCTGCATGTTCTCCGCGGTCGCGCCGAGCAGGCGGCTCGTGCCGAAGTTGACGCCGAAGAAGTTCTCGCGCGGCGTGATGATGTCGACGTCCTCGACGATCACGCCGAGGTCGAGCTGCGTCGCCGTGCCGTTCGGATCGATCACCCACAGCAGGCCCTGGACCTCGGCGCCCGCGATGATCTTGCCGGCGAGCGGGCCGTAGCGAACCGGGACGTTCGGCACGACGATCAGGCCCTCGAGGTGGACGCCCGCCGATGCCGGCAGGATCGCGGTCGGGACGCCGGCCGGAGACACGCGCCAGAGCTCGCCGACCGTGGTCGCGACGATCAGATCGCCGCCGAAGATGCCGGTGCGATCGACATAGAGCGAGCCGCGCATCAGGCCGTTGTTGAGGCCCGGTAGCGAGACCCACGGATTCTCGATCACCGAGCCGTCCGGGGAGATCTTGACGATCTCGCCGTCGAGGCCGTTGCCCGTGAACATCGTCCCCGACGCCCAGCCGCCCGGGTTGTTCGGACGCGCGGTCGCGATCTTGACCTCGTCGGTCATGCCCGCGTAATTCGAGAACGGCAGGTGCATGCCGTCGGGCAGGATGCGATCGAAGTTCTGCGGAACGCCGCCGGTGCCGTAGTTGACCGACAGCACGACGGAGTTCGTCGGAGCGTGGAAGTCAATTCCGATCGGCGTGTTGAACGGCGTGGAGATCGCGATCAGCTTGAGCATCGGCGGCGGGCCGTCGTTGAACGAGTCGACGTAGTTTGGCTTGCCGTCCTTGTCCCAGTCGGCGATGCCTTCTTCGGCATCGGGCGAGCCGTCGTCGTCGCTGTCGAGATCCTTTGCGTCAGGGACGCCATCGCCGTCGGTATCGCGCGGCGGACTGTCGAACCGGCCCTCGTCGATGTCCGGGATGCCGTCGCCGTCGAGATCTTCGAACGCGCTGTCGGCAGGAATCACACCACCGTCATCGTCGAGGTCATCGCCCGTCGCTGCGTTGCGCTTGCAACCGAACAGCGCGATCACGCACACCAGCACGCGAAGGGACGTCATGGCGCTAGGATATCCCATGATCACGATCCTCGGGACGGGACTCCTCGGCGCCGGCTTCGCGCGTGCACTGCGCCGCAAGGGTGAGGAGGTCCGGGTCTGGAACCGGACCCCCGAGAAGGCCACCGCGCTCGTCGCCGACGGTGCCATCGCGGTCGCGGATCCGGCGGAGGCCGTGCGCGGCGCCGACCGGGTTCACGTCGTTCTCTCCGATGACGCCGCGATCGATGCGGTGCTCGAGGCCGCCGCCGCCGGACTGGCGGGCCTCGTGATCGATCACTCCACAACCTCGACGGCGGGCGCCCTCGCGCGGACGAGCCGGTGGCGAGAGCGCGGCATCACGTACCTCCATGCCCCCGTGTTCATGGGACCGGGGAACGCGCTCGAGTCGACCGGGCTGATGCTGCTGTCAGGCGATCGCGAGGTCGTCGCGCGGGTCACGCCGCTGCTCGCGCCGATGACCGGCAAGCTCGTCGACCTCGGTCCGCGGGTCGACGCGGCGGCAGCGTTCAAGCTGATCGGGAATCTCTTGCTGATGGCGCTGGCCGCCGGGTTCACCGACATGCTCGCCCTCGGCAAGGCCATGGCGGTGTCGCCCGCGCAGGTCGCGACGCTGTTCGAGCACTTCAATCCGGGTGCGGCCCTGCCCGCGCGGTTCAAGCGGATGACCGACGCCGACTACGATCACCCGTCGTGGGAGCTCGGAATGGCGCGCAAGGACGCGCGACTGATGCAGCAGGAAGCGGACCTGGCGGGCATCGTGCTGACGATGCTGCCAGCGTTCGCGGCGCGGATGGACGAGGCGATCGCCGCCGGCCACGCTCACGCCGACTGGAACATCGTCGGGAAAGAGTTCGTCAGTGGCTGAACCACGACCACTTCAGGAACACGACCATCGCGATGATGAGCGCGATCGCGATGCCGAAGGTGTGGAGGATGTACGTCTTGGGTGCAGGGCCGCTCACGGGGCGACCCTACACCGGCTCGTCATTCAAGTCTCGTAGGTACTCGGCGCGCCGCACGGGGTCGGTCAGGACGGTGAACGCGATGACGACCTGGGCGAACACGCTGTGCGCATCCGTGTCGTCCGCGTCGATCCCCATCTCGGCGAGCCTTTCGGGGCGCAGGTAGCGCGCGAACTCGAGGTAGGCCTCGCGGACGTCGGGGATCGAGGCGCCCCGCGGCAGACCGAGGAACGTGAAGTGATCGACGCCGCGGTCGAGGAACTCGATGCCGATCGCGATCAGCTGATCGACCTCGTCGTAGGTCAGCGCGAAGGGTCGCTGCCGCGTGTTCTGCATCTCGAGGAATGGATCGGTCATCGACCGCTGCTGCTTGAGCGCGCGGGTCGCGGTCCGCGGTACGGTCGGCGCGCGGGTGATCCTCTGGGGCCGCGAGACGATTGGATCCTCGTGGATCAGCTCCGGCACGCATGCCCGCGAGCCCGTGGACGTCGGCTCGCGCGGCGTCGGCACCCGCGTCATCGTCGGTTCGCGCGGCGTCGGCGCACGTGCGAGCGAGATCTCCTGGGGCGGGATGGTCTTGGCCTGGATCACGGCATCGCATACGGCGAGCGTGCAGAACACGGCCTCGATCATCCGCGGATCGAGCTCGCGATGCTCCGCCTCGAGCTCGGGACCGCTGGTTCCGTCGCGCAGCGCGTCGAGCACGGGCTGCTCGTCGGCGGTAAAGCCATAGCGCGGCAGATCTTTGAGTGCCTCGGGGCGCAGCGCGAAGCGTGAGCCGACCTTGTGCCGCGTTCGGGTCAGGCGTTGCTGCGACAGGTTCATCCGCATGCCGAAGTAGATCGCGGCGCGGATGTCGACCTCGACGCCGAACAGCACCGGGATCGTGATCCGATCCTCGACGACGTAGTCGCCGACATCGACGCTGAACGTCCGCGCCGCACGCTGGATGATCACGCGCCGCTTGAGCTCCTGCACCTGCGGCGCAGTCAGCCCGGATGCCGCGGCGAGCCGGTCGACGTCATCCGTCTTGCGCCACAACCGCGCTTGCTCGGCGGAGATGATCCGCGCCGCGAGCGCGATCCGCGGCACCGTATCGACCGTCTGCGGTGATGTCGCGCCGACGACGACGCCGTGCGCAAACGCGATGCGGTAGACCTTGTGATCGTCCGTGTGGAGCGTCAGCTGGCCGCTGCGGCCGGAGAGTCCGATCGCCGCAAGGGTCGCGCCCCACGGCCGGTCGGTGATCGCGCCACCTACCAGCATCATGGGTCGCAGCTGCGCGACACCGTCGATGTTCGCCATTTCCCCACTACAACGGAGGCGCTCGACGAGCGCAACGAGTGATCGGAGAGTTCGTTTCCACGCGCTGGAGGCGTGGGCTCGATGACGAAGTTTGGCGATCAGGACGACGATCGCCCGTGAGCCTGCCGACGTTGCAGGTGGGCTCAGGTCGTCGTCGGGCGCACGTCGGGCTGCGTTGGCTCCAACCTGCGATAGATCGAACGGCGATCGATCCCGAGGATGTGCGCGGCCTGGGTCTTGTTGCCGCCGACGGCGGCGAGCACCTGCCGAACGTAGCGGTGCTGCATCTCGTCAAGGGTCAGCAGATCCGCGGGCGACGACGTCGACAGCTCGAGGCGCGTACTCTGGTGTTCGACGACCTTGCGCGGAAGATCATCGACGTCGATCTCGTCGCCGCGACACAGCGCGACAGCGCGCTCGATACAGTTCTCGAGCTCGCGGACATTGCCCGGCCAGTCGTAGTCGACGAGCAGCTGCGCAGCGCGCCGGGAGATCCCGCGCAGGAACGACTGCCGGCGCGAGGCCACGGCTTCGACGAACTTGTGGGCGAGGATGAGCACGTCGCCGGTGCGGGCACGCAGCGACGGCACCGGGATCGCGACGACGTTGATCCGGTGGAACAGATCTTCGCGGAACCGGCCTTCCTCGACCTCGTTCTCGAGATCGCGGTTGGTCGCGACGACCACGCGGGCATCGAACGGGATCTCGGTGTCACCACCCACCGGCCGCACCGTGCGCTCCTGGAGGACGCGCAGCAGCTTCGCCTGCATGTCGAGCGGCATCTCGCCGATTTCATCGAGCAAGATCGTCCCACCGCCGGCCTGCACGAACAGCCCCTCGCGCGCGCTGCTCGCATCGGTGAACGCACCGCGCAGGTGACCAAACAGCTCGCTCTCGAGGAGGTTCGCCGGCATCGCGCCGCAGTTGATCGCGACGAGCGGCTCGTTCTTGCGCATCTCGGACAGGCGATGAAGCGCGCGCGCCACCATCTCCTTGCCGGTGCCGGACTCGCCCGTGATCAGCACCGTCGCGTCGGTCGCGGCGACCCGCCGGATCATCCGGCGCAGCTCGAGCATCACGGTGCTCTCGCCGAGCATGTCCTCGATCGGCTGGTCGGACGAGCGCTGATGGGAGAGCCGCTTGACCTCGCGCTGCAGCGCGAAGTGCTCGAGCGCGCGGTCGATCGTCACCTCGAGGACGTCACCGGTCGCCGGCTTGGTCAGGAAGTCCCACGCTCCCGCGCGCATCGCTGCGATCGCGGTGTCGAGGCGGCCGTAGCCGGTGAGGACGATCGGCGCGATATCCGGGTAGCGGCGATACAGCTGCTCGCACAGCTCGATGCCCGACATCCCGGGCATCTGGATATCCGAGATCACGACATCGACCGGGTCGCGGCGGAGGTACGCGAGGCACTCGGCACCGGAGAACACGGCGTCCGCGGCAAACCCACGCTTGCGAAGGACGTTGGTCAACAGGACGGCCGTATCCTCTTCGTCATCGACGATCAGGATGCGGGCGTCGGCGCGGGCGGTGCTCATGCGAGCTTCACCTTAGCGAATGAGCCCGGCCAGACACCGGGCTTCTCAGTAAGCGGAGCGTGAGACGTGTATCGACGTCCCGCTCAGCGGTTACCCGAACCCACCGGTGGGTGGGCGAGCTCCTGCTCGAGCTCCGCGATCCGCAGCCGTGCACGCACGAGCTCGTCGCGCATCCGGAGGATCACCTCGATCCCTGGCCACTCGACATCGAGATCGCGCCACAGTGTGCGGGCGACCAGCACTGCATCGACGTCGACCATCACGCGATCATCCTCGCGACGCTCGATCAGCCCTTCATCGACGAGCCTCACGATCAGCTCGTCATCGCCCTCGACGAGCTCGACGAGGTTAGCGTAGGTGAAGCTCGCGGCGGTCACAGCCGGACCTCGTCACGGACCGGCTTGGTGTAGAGCTTCGCGGCCGCGCGCAGTGCTTCGGCGAGTGCATCATCGGCCTGGTCCGGCATCCGGACGTCGAGCTCGACAATGAGATCGCCGCGGGTCTCTTTCTTCGGCACACCCTTGCCCCGCAGCCGGAGTTTCGCGTGGTTCTGCGTGCGCGGTGGAATCTTGAGCGCGACCGTGCCCTCGAACGTCGGCACGTCGATCGTCGCTCCGACATAGGCCTCGTCGAGCGTCACCGGCAGCGTGAGGTGGAGATCGAGGCCCTCGCGACGGATGTGCGGGTGCGGACGGACCTCGGTCTCGATCACGAGGTCACCAGGCGGACCGCCGTTCGCACCGGGCGAGCCCTTCGCCGGAACGCGCATCGTCGAGCCGGTGTCAGCGCCCTTCGGGATCCGGACACGCACCGTGCCCTGCCCGGGGATCTCGGCGGAGAACTCGGCACCCTCGATCGCCTGCCGCAGCTCGATCGCGATCGTCGCGTGCAGATCCTGACCGCGCCGCGGCCCGCGCTGGCGACCGAACATCTCGCCGAAATCGAACTCGACCGGACCGTCGCTGCCGGAGAACCGCGACGAGCGCTGCTGGCGGGTCGACTGCCACCTTTTGTACTCGCGCGCCTTGTCGGGATCGAAGCCGCCCTGCAGCGCCTCGTCGCCGAACTCGTCATAGGCGGCGCGCTTCTTGTCGTCGGCGAGGACCTCGTACGCGGCGCTGATCTTCTTGAACGCCTCCTCGGCCTTCTTGTTTCCAGGGTTGACGTCGGGGTGGTGCTTGCGAGCGAGCTTGCGGTACGCGGTCCGGATCGCGTCGCTCGTCTCATCCTTCTTCACGCCGAGGGTCTCGTACAGGGACTCCGCCATCACCCGGATGGTACCCGGAGCGGCGGCTGACCACACATCCCCTGATGTGCGCGTGATGTGCGCTCCGAGAACCCCGTCGCAGACGCGTGATCTCGGCGCCCGTTTGGTCCAAGCTGGCCTTGCGTGACGATCAAACGCAGTGGGAACTGGGACAGTCGCGTCGAGCCGTTGCCGGCAGGGACGCCTGCGGACTCGGTGACCAATTACAAGGTCGACCGGGTGTTCGCACCCGCGGGTCGCGCGCGGCCCTCGGAAACAGCGGCGGAGGCAGCGAACGCGGTCCTCGAGAAGCGGCGCACCGCGCCAACGATTCCGCCCGGCCTCACCGGGGCACCGGCCGCCGAGGCGACCGATGGCGAGCTCGAGCTCTC
>JAYUYE010001120.1:0-14698 GCA_043752985.1 Myxococcales bacterium | reverse complement strand
TCGCCGTCGCCGCCGCGGATCGTCGAGGAGCTCGCGGTGATCGCCGGCCAGATCGATCGCGACATCGCGATCTGAGGACGACGGGGACCTCTGCGGTTTGATCGCGGGAGCGGTCCCGGCCAAGATGGGGCGTGGCCCGTCGCAGCTCCGTCGCGAGCATCCTGCTCGCCTGTGCGCTCGCCAGCGGCTGCGTACGTGCACCAGCGCCGCTCGATGTGAACGCGATGGTCCGCGAGCACGGCGCCGATCAGGCGCGCGCGCAGCTCGAGATCCGCGTGCTCGACGATCCGCGCGATGTGCAGGCCCGGCTCGCGCTCGCGAAGCTCGCCGACGAAGCGAAGCGGCCGGGTCAGGCGATCGAGCAGCTCGAAGCCGTGATCGCGCTGGGCGGACCGATCGGTACGCGCTGGCACGCCGACGATCGCGCGAGGATGGCGCGCTTGCTGGCGCAGCGGGGACGGGTCCGGCTCGCCCGCGGCGCCGCGACGGCGCTCGACGATCTGAAGCGCGCGCGATCGTTCGGCGCGGAGGTCACCGCCGACGAGCTCGGACGTGGGAACGCGGCGATCGCACTCGCGCAGCTCCGGCACGTCGATGTCCAGGAGCGCGCGAACGGCCAGCGCGCGCTTGCTGGGCTCGCGGGCGCGGGGTTTGCCGATCCGAGCTGGCTCGGGGCGAAGCCCGCGCCCGTGCCCCGTGATCGCGGGCTGTTCGGGATCTGGTTGTGGGAGCAGGGCGCACGACGCGCGGCGTGGGAGGCCCTCGACGACTGGCGCGCGACAACGAGCGTCAAGGGTGGACCGATCCAGGATTTCTACCTGCGCGCGTTCGCATGGTGGCACCCGCTCGACGCGCGGCCGCCGGCGGACGCCGATCGGATCGGAACCGAGCGCTGCCGGTTCGCGGGTGCGAGCTGCGATCCGGTCGCTGCGATCGCGGGATCCTCGGGCGAGCGTGCCGCGCTCGCAGGTGCGCCGCTTCCGTCGACGCGTACCACCGATCCCACGATCGCGACCGCATGGCTCGCGCTGACCTTGCCGCAGGCGCTGAGCGGCGAGGTGGCGTGGGGCGCTGCGATCGCGGCGCGCGTCGAGGTCGCCGCGATCGAGCTCGCCGCGGTGCCGCTCTATGCGCGCGAGGCGTTCGCGCGGCTCAC
The DNA here is from genome assembly GCA_043752985.1 of Myxococcales bacterium. Classification (GTDB taxonomy): domain Bacteria; phylum Myxococcota_A; class Polyangia; order Haliangiales; family Haliangiaceae; genus JABFXX01. The sequence goes on along the minus strand of JAYUYE010001120.1, from coordinate 13,542 downwards.
CGGGCGATCGGCGATCGGTGTCGACGACGCGGCACTCGACGAGCTGCGACCGCCTGAGAGGCTGGTCGTCGCCGCGGGCCGCGTCCTCGATGGCGCGACGGCTGCGCACGTTCGCATCGCGCTCGGTGATCTCGCGGCGACCATCGAGGGCGTGGCGCTCCTCGCGATGGTCGCGCCGCCGCACGAGGCCGCGCAGGGGCAGCCGCTCGACGCTGCGCTCGCTGCGTACGTCGGCGCTCGGAGCGGAACCCGGGTCTTCGTCGGTCCAGTGGTCGAGGCCTATCGTCGCGATCCGGCGATCGCGGACCGGCTCGCGCGCACGATTGTCATGCAAGCCGACGATGCAGCCGCAGCGCACAGTGCACTCGGCGCGCTGTTCGAGGCGCTCGCTGATCCAGGTCGCGCGCGGACGGCGTGGGAAGCGGCGGCGGCGCTCAGCCCGGAACCCGCATTCTTGCGCGGCCTCGCACGTGCAGCGGCTCGCTCGGGGGATCCCGACGCCGCGTTGATCCACGCCACCACCGCGGCCGCCGCCGCCGGCGATCCTGCAACCGTCTGGATCGAGCTGGCGCGCGCGCTCGAAGGTGTCGGCGAGCACGTGCATGCGCTCGAGGCAGCACGCAGCGCGATCGATCTCGCAGGACTCGACACGCTCCCCGCCGCGCTTGACGTCGCCGTCGCCGCGAGCAATGCACTCGGTCGCAGCGAGCAAGCCACCGGGTTTCAGCGGCGACGCGCGCAGCTCGGCCCATCGCTGACAGCGCCCGCGAGCTCGGACCCGGGCCGCGCCGCACTCGATCCAACGGACGCCGTGAGCGCACTCGCGGCGCTGCAAGCTGCGCCGTCGGTCAGCGCGTTCGCCCGACTCTGGGTCGCCTCCCGGTGGAGCCCGCGCAACGTGGCGGCACGCGTGGCGCTGCTCGCGGCGATCCCCGCGAACGATCCGCTCCGGCCCGTGTTGATCAGCGAGCTCGTCGCACTGGCTGCGGATCCGGATCCGGTGGTCGGTCGCGCTGCAGTCGCGGCGTTGCGCTGACGCTGCCCGCCGCTCGGTCTCTAGCGCCGCGGCGGCGGGCGGACGCCGCGCTGCTTGTACGCGAGGTAGTCCGCGACGATCGTCGCGTGATCGAAGACAAGCGGGCTGGGCAGGGCGTCGGGCTTGCTGATGATCGCTCGCTTCGCGTCGTCGCCACCGAGCGGCGTCCCCGAGGCACGCCCGATGAACACGGTCGACATCGTGTGCATGCGGCGATCGCGCGACGGATCGGAGTAGACGTGGAACAGCTCCGTGATCTCGACGTCGAGCTCGGTCTCTTCCTTCGCCTCGCGAACGGCGGCGTCGATTGCCCACTCGCCCTCGTCGACGAAGCCGCCGGGTAGCGCAAAGCCCTTGGGCTCGTTGCCGCGCTCGATGAACACCAGCTCGCCAGGCCGGCCATCCATCTCGATCAGGATGTCGACCGTCGGCTTCGGGTTCTTGTACACACCGGAATCCTTGCCACTCATGGGGTGCCCTCTGCGAGCGGTCCCTCGATCCACGCCGCGAGCTCCGCCTTGAGCTTCTCGGCGTCGGGATCGGAGTCCGCGATGTTCTTGCGCTCCTCGGGGTCCTTCTCGAGATCGTAGATCTCCCAGCGCGAGTCGCTGATCCGGTAGAACACGTGGCGCTTGCCGTCGGCCGAGATCATCGACTTCGCATCGTGATCCCACTTCGGCTCTGGCAAGAGCTCACCGAACGCGGGCTTGGGCGGCAGTGGCTTGCCCGTCATCACAGGGACGAGGCTGCGGCCGCGCCACGACGCCGGCGGCGCCACGCCGAACAGCGCGGCGATCGTCGGCGCGAGGTCGATCAGCTCGACCACGTCGGTGGACGTCTTCGCCTCGACGCCCGGCACCCGGAAGATCAACGGCACGTGGATCAGCTCGCGATACAGCGTCTGGCCGTGGAAGAACATCGACTCGCCAGCGAACGTGTGGACGCCAAACGCCTCGCCGTGATCGGACATCAGGATCACCGTCGTCGTCTTCGCGAGGCCCGTCTTGTCGAGCGCATCGAGCAGCTTGCCGACCTGATCGTCGGTGACCGCTATCTCGTAGTCGTACTTCTGCTTGAGTGCTTCGGTGCCGCGCTCGGTGATCGTGAAGCCGTCGTGGGTCATGTACGTCGAGTGCGGCTCGAACAGGTGGACCAGCATCGCGAACTTGGTCTGCGACTTCGCGAGCTCCTCGAGCTTCGTGATCGACTTTGCCAGGATCCGCGGTCCCGCGATGTCGTGGTTCGAGCCGGAGATGCTGAGCGCGCCGGTGTTGTCCCACAGCTTCGCGCCTTGACCGATGTTGCTGTTCACCGTCACGTCGCTGCAGGTGTCGGGATACTTCGCGCGATCGCAGAAGTAGAAGTGCGAGCTCTCGCCGATCGTGGTGAACCCCGCCGGAGCGAGCGTCTCGAACAGCAGGTCCGCGTCCTCGGTGACCTGCGGGTAGCTCTTCTTCATCTTGTCGACCTTGAGCTGCGACGGATAGCGCGAGCTGAGGAACGACGGCACCGAGCGCGGCGTGTTCGGTGCTTGAGCGAACGCCTTGGTGAACACCACGGAGCTCCTCGCAAACGCGTCGATTTTCGGCGTGAGCGACTTTCCGTCGCGCTGATAGCCGGAGTAGCCGAGGCGATCCGCGCGCAGGGTGTCGACGAAGATCACGAGGACGTTGGTCCCGCCGAGCGCGGGTCCCGCGGGCGCTGCCGCATCTGCCAGCGGTGCGCTCGCCGAGCCCGCGCCTGCGTCGGTCGGAGCCGGATTGCCGGCCTCGACCTTCGCATCGCCACCGACACAGTTGTCGTCGAGGCCGTTGCCGGGGACTTCCTTTACCGCCGGGTTGACGCTCGCGTTGCCGTCGTCGCAGTCAGGCCCGCCGAAGAACGCCGAGAATCCATCGTGATCGGAGTCGCGGGCCTTGCGGAGAATGCCGACCATCCGCGCGCCGATGTACGAACGCTCGGTGATTGCCGTGCGCGTGGGCTCCGAGGGCTCGCGGAGTGCGAGCACGGGCAGCGCGAGTGCGAGCAGCGCACCTCCAGCGACGATCGCGCCGCGCGACGGGATGCGCTCACGAGCTCGAGCGAGCGGGCCGTACGCGAGGAGCGCGATCCCCGCTGCAACGACCGGCAGCATCGCCGGCGCGAGCAGCGAGCCGAGGCTGAGCGCCTGGTAGTCGAGCTTGCGCAACACCACGTAGGCACCCGCGGCTGCGATCAAGAGCACGACGCCGAGCACGTAGAGCACCGTCAAGGAGACGCCAAGCTTGCGCAGCGGTCGCCACAGCGGCTCGGCCCTGAGCAGCGCGCCGGTGACCACGCGTGCGGCGCGATACAGCGGCAGCGCTCCGAGCGCGAGCACGGGCACGAGCCCGACCACCACGACGCCGAGCAGCAGTCCGCCGACGTTCTTGCGTTCGACGTTGCCGACCAGACCGACGGCGAGCTTGCCGATGCCGAGCGCGAGCACGCCGCCGAGGATCGACGCGGCGATCAAAACGGCGCTGATGGCGCGATCGAGCTCGGGGTCATCGCACAGCTTGCGCGCGAGTCCGCGGATCCAGCCGGTTCCCCAGGTCGCGTTACCCGCACCGAGCACGAGCCCGGTGAGCGCCGCGATCGGCAGGACGATCAGCGCCCACAAGCCGAGCAGTGCGGGCGCGAAGCCCGCGCCGCCGCCGGTGTGCACGATGTCGACCAGGGCGAGGATGAGACCGGCGACCAAGACAATCCCGACACCGGTTGCGAATCCACAGCGATAGGGAGAGGACGACTCGGACATCAGCTCGAGTTCGTTACCACGGTTAGCTGCGACGGACCTCGACGAGCACGCCTTCCACGAACCGCGGATCGATCTCCTCGTCTTTGACGGCGCCGAGAATCTGCTCGAGATCGGAGAGCCAGCCCTCGACGAGCTTGCCGAGCGTCGGCCCGGTGGCGGTCAGCTGTGCAGCGCCGAGCCGGGATCGGATGGCGTCCGCACCGGCGGTGCGCGCGGCGGGAGTCAGCTTGCCGTCCCCCATGCCCTTGTCGCGCAGCTTCGTCAGGTCCGCCTGCGATAGCGCCTCACCGCGCAGCTCGCCACCCACGACGGCACGCGCGAGCGCGGTGCGGACGTGATCGTCAAGGTTCGGCCGCGGCTCGGGCGCCTGGCCGGCCGCGAGAACATCGACGCCGAGACCTTCGACGATCGCGATCCGGATCGTCAGCCCGGTGAGCAGCTCGCCGGCGCGGCGCAGATCTGCCTGCGACTCGAACGGCCGCATGCCGGTGGTCGGCGGCTCGTCTGCGACGCGCGAGAACAGCGGCCGCGGCGAGCACAGTCCTGCGACGAGCTCCTTCGCCGGTGAGCCAGCGGTCACCGAGCGCGCGGCGAGTGCCTGCGCGAGGCGCGCGAGCTTCGTGGTCACCGTGTAGCCGACGCGGAACAGCCGCGACAACCCGATCGATTGCAGCGCGGCCTTGGCGCGCTCTAGGTCGCCGCGCGAGATCACCTCGAGCCCGAGCGAGACCGTTGCGGTCGCATACAGCGCACCGCGCCGCACGACCTCGGCCTGACCAGGCTTCGCGCGGCCGGCGGCAAGCACCTTGTTGACGAGGAGCATCAGGCCCGCCTCGAGGCGCTCGGCCTCGTCGGGAACGTCGATCGCCGCGAGGGCGCGGGCGAGGAAGCTGCGTCCCATCACCTCCTCGGCGACCGCGACCGGCAGGCTCGACGGCTCCTCGGCGACGTGTTTGTCTTGCGAGCCTTCGCCGATCGCGACCTTGTCCGCATCGAGCGGGCGGAACAGGTCGAGCGCCTCGTAGAAGTCGACGTAGCCGAGGTCGGCGAGCCGGCTCGAGCGCCAGCGATAGCTGCTCTCCTCGAGCTCCGCCGGGGGCTCGCTGCGCGCGGACATGATCGTGTGGCGCGCGAGATCCGGGTCCGCGCGATACAGATCCTCGACGAGCTGCTGCATCAGGCGCTGCGTGTCCTCGTCGCCGAGCAGCTCGAGGATGAAGAACCGATCCGGCGTCGGCATCAGCATGCCGTCGTTGTCCTCGGCGGGCTCTTCTTCGAGGGTGGTGTCGTAGACCTTGATCTGCTTCTGGAAGATCAGCGCGCGGAGCTCGGCATCGAGGTTGCTCCAGACCTGACCGACCTTCTCGAAGCCGAGATCGATCAGCGATGCGAGCCATGGCTTGAGCGGCGCGACCTCGAGCGAATCCTTGGTCCAGCCATCGAGGTCGAAGCAGCCCTGGTACTGGGCCGGCGTCGCGTACTCGAGCAGCGCCTGCGCGTCCTCGAAGCCGACCTCGTGGACGAGCTCGAAGATCTCGGTTGACGTCAACGCCGCGATCGCATCGGGGGCGTTGTCGAGGGAGAGCAGCGCTTCGATGCGGCGATAGCCACGCGGCCCGGCGAGCTGGGCGCGCATGCGGGCGAGAGGGCCACTTGGAGGGATGTCGCTCATTGGGGGTACCGTCAGACGACATGACTAGCACGAGGTCCCGGGATCCCCTCACCGCCGCGGTCGCCGCCGCGCGCGACCGAGTGGGCCCAGGTCTCTACGGCGTCGCCTGTTCCGGAGGGGCCGACTCGCTCGCGCTCGCGCATGCGCTGTTCGCCGTCGCGGGCGCGTCGCACGTGGTGGTGGTGACGATCGACCACGGCCTCGGCGCGCACAGTGCCGAGGTCGCTGCCGAGGTCGCGCGGTGGGCGATCCGGGAGGGCGCCGCGAGCGTGGTGCGCCGGGTCGAGGTCCTCGACCGCGCATCCCTCGAGGCCGCGGCACGAACCGCGCGCTACGCCGCCCTCGAGGCGACCGCGGGGGAGCTCGGCCTCGCCTGCGTGATGCTCGGTCACACCGCGCGCGACCAGGCGGAGACGGTGCTGATGCGGATCATTCGCGGCACCGGTCCGGCCGGCCTCGCCGGGATCCCCGCACAGCGCGGCCTGTTCGTGCGCCCGCTGCTCGCGCTCCCGCGCGCCGCGATCGACACCTACGTCGCGGCGCATGCGCTCCCGGCGTGGGCGGATCCGATGAACGAGGACGTCGCGCTGACCCGCGTGCGGTTCCGGCAGACTGTCCTACCGGCGCTCCGCCGCGAGAATCCGCAACTCGATGCTGCGCTGCTCCGGCTCGCCACCAGCGCCACGGAGTGGCTCGCCGTGATCGACGCCGGGGCGACACGGTTCGCGCGGTTCCCGATCGCATGTGGCGAGCTCGCGGTGCAGCCGGCCGCCATCCGCAAGCGCGCCGTTTCCCTCGCGCTCGAGGCGGCGCAGGTCGACTACGACGCGGTTCACCTCGACCGGATCGACGCGCTCGTCACCCGCCGCACGCAGGGCGAGCTTGTCCTCGACCTCCCCGGAGCCCGGATCACCCGGCGCTACGACATCCTCGCCATCAGCGGACCCGGGAGCGCTGACGCGGGCGCCCTGGTCGCCCCCGATGGACCGTACGAGCTGCGAGTCTGGCAGCCGGGGGATCGCATGAGACCCGTCCGCTTGAAGGGCAGGTCACGCAAGTTGTCCGACCTCTACATCGATGCCAAGGTCCCGCGGGATCTGCGAGCAAGGGCGCGGGTGATGGTGTTCACGACCGACGGTTCGATCGTGTGGGCCGAGCATCTCGGCCTCGCGTTCGCGGCACCGGAAAACCTGAGACCAACGCCCCCCCGAACAGCCGGGAGCTTTTGACGACATTCGACTTTGCAATGACCTACAAAGGCCCCATGCTGATGGGCACGTACACCTCGTAACCGTCGGATATCTGCCGTTGCGCCAATCTCATAAGACCATCCTGATCTGGGCGATCCTGATCCTCATGTTCGTGGGCATCTACTCGATGTTCACGGACTCCTCCGCCAAGGAGAAGGAGATCAACGTCACCGATTTCCGGCAGCAACTGACGAATCAAGAGTCGGCCGGCAAGATCGAGAAGATCAAGATCGAGCCGCGCGGCCACGATGACGCCAAGTACATCGTCTCGATGAAGGGCGACTCGCTCAAGCGGGTCGTCTACGCCGAGTTCCCCGGAACGATCACGAAGGACATCTACGACGCCAAGATCGAATACTCGGTCAAGTCCAAGGACGACTCGAGCTTCTGGCCACAGGTGCTCGTGTGGTGGCTCCCGATGTTGCTGCTCGTCGGTATCTTCTTCCTGTTCATGCGCCAGCTGCAGTCTGGCGGTGGCAAGGCGATGAGCTTCGGCAAGTCGAAGGCGAAGCTGCTCAGCGATCACCAGAACCGCGTGACGTTCAAGGACGTCGCCGGCATCGAGGAAGCCAAGGACGAGGTCGAGGAGATCATCGCGTTCCTCAAGGACCCGAAGAAGTTCACGCGCCTCGGTGGCCGGATCCCGAAGGGCGTCCTGATGATGGGCCCGCCGGGGACCGGCAAGACGCTGCTCGCCCGCGCGATCGCCGGCGAGGCAGGCGTCCCGTTCTTCTCGATCAGCGGTTCGGACTTCGTCGAGATGTTCGTCGGTGTCGGCGCCAGCCGCGTCCGCGACCTGTTCGAGCAGGGCAAGAAGAATGCGCCGTGCATCATCTTCATCGACGAGATCGATGCCGTCGGCCGCCATCGTGGCGCCGGTGTCGGTGGTGGTCATGACGAGCGCGAGCAGACGCTCAACCAGCTCCTCGTCGAGATGGACGGCTTCGAGTCCAACGAAGGCGTGATCATCATTGCCGCGACCAACCGCCCCGACGTCCTCGATCCGGCGCTCCTGCGCCCCGGTCGGTTCGATCGCCGCATCGTCGTGCCGCGCCCCGACCTGCGCGGCCGCATGGGCATCCTCGCGGTTCACACCCGCAAGGTCCCGATTCACAACGTCGACCTCGAGGTGATCGCTCGCGGAACCCCCGGGTTCTCGGGCGCGGATCTCGAGTTCTTGGTCAACGAGGCGGCGCTGATCGCCGCGCGTCGCGACAAGGACAAGGTCGAGATGGAAGACTTCGAGGAGGCCAAGGACAAGGTCCTCATGGGCGCCGAGCGCCGCTCGATGTTCATCTCTGACAAGGAGAAGCGCACCACGGCCGTCCACGAGGCGGGCCATGCGCTCGTCGCGCGGTTTGCCGCGGGTCCAGGCGGCGAAGAGGCCGACCCGGTCCACAAGGTGACGATCATCCCGCGTGGCCGCGCCCTCGGCGTCACGCAGCAGCTGCCGGCGGAAGACCGGCTCAGCATGACCCGGGAGTTCGCGCAGAACCAGATCGCGATCCTGATGGGCGGCCGTGTCGCCGAAGAGATCGTGTTCAATCACAAGACCACCGGCGCCGGGAACGACATCGAGCGCGCGACCGAGCTCGCCCGGTCGATGGTCACCGAGTGGGGCATGAGCGACGAGTTCGGCCCGCTCAACTTCTCGAGCGGCAAGCAGGAGGTCTTCCTCGGCCGTGACTTCTCGAGCGGCTCCACGCTGTCCGAGGACACCGCCCGCCGGATCGACGCCGAGATCCGTCGCATCGTGGTCCAGCAGTACGAGCGCGCGACCTCGATCCTGACCGAGCACCGCAAGCAGCTCGAGCAGATCGCCGAGGCGCTCCTCGAGTACGAGACGATCGACGGCGATGACATCGACGTCGTTCTCCGCGGCGGCAAGATCGAGCGCCCGATCTCGGCGGCGGCCAAGAAGCGGCAAGAAGCCGCCGCGAGCAAGACCGAGGAAGAGGAGAAGCTGAAGCGCCCCGCCTCGATCCTCCCCCCGCTCGGTACCAAGACGCCGTCCCCCGAACCCGCGTAACGTGGGGCCCGTGAGGGTCCGCACGGTGGGGAGCGAGGACGTGGGCTGATGGTCTCCCGATCCTCCAGCGTGCTGGTCATGGGGGTCGTCAACACGACTCCGGACTCGTTCTCCGACGGCGGCCGCTACCTCGATGCGGACGCTGCGGTCGCACACGGCATCGAGCTGATGCGCGACGGAGCGGACCTGCTCGACGTGGGTGGCGAGGCCACGAACCCACGCGCGAGCGCGATCTCTGCGGAAGAGGAGCTCGCTCGCGTCCTTCCCGTGATCACGCGGCTCGCTGCGGCCGGCGCGCGGATCTCGATCGACACGACCAAGGCCGCCGTCGCCGAGGCCGCGGTCGCCGCGGGGGCCACGATCGTCAACGATGTGTCGGGCGGCCTGTTCGACCCCGAGATGGCTCCGACCATCATCAGGCTCGCTGCGACCGGTAACGTGACCTACATCGCCGGCCACCTGCGAGGTCGTTCGCTCGCCGAGGTCTTCACGGCGGAGGTGCCGGTCGGATGGCGCCGCGTCGCCGCCGAGCTCGCGGACCGGCTCGCGGCGTTCCCACCGACGGTGCGCGAGCACATCTGGGTCGATCCGGGCATCGGCTTCGGCAAGGGGTCCGAGCCCGAGGGCAACCTCGAGCTGTTGCGTCACGCCGGCGACATCGGAACGGAGCTCGGGCGCCCGGTGGTCGTCGGCCCGAGCCGGAAGCGGTTCCTTCGCAAGCTCCTGGGGCCCGGTCGCGACGCCGACCCGTTACTGCTCGATGTCGCTTCGGTCGCAGCCTGCCTCGGCGCCGTGCGATCAGGCGCGCTCGTGGTCCGAGCCCACAACGTTGCGTTGCTCCGAGCAGCACTCGCGGTGTACACCAAATTGTAGGGTGGACATGACCGCGTCCCTCAAGGAGTTCATCGACACGCTGACGCTCGGCACCGTCGTGACGACGGTCGTCGATGTCTCGCTCGTCTACTACTTGATCTACCGGCTGATGCTCACGATCCGCGGCACGCGAGCTGCGCAGATGGTCGTCGGCATCGTCCTGGTCGGCGCCGCGTTCTTCATCGCCGAGCGCGTCGAGCTGTCGACGGTGTCGTGGCTGCTCGACAACTTCATCTCGTATTTCATCATCCTGATCATCGTCGTGTTCCAGTCGGACATCCGGCGTGCGCTCGGCCGGCTCGGCCAGAACGTGATGCCGTTCGGCCGCAAGCAGGAGACCACGCACATCGTCGACGAGGTCGTCGCGGCGGTCGCGCAGCTCGCGCGCGGCCGGATTGGCGCGATCGTGGTGTTCGAGCGTGACGCCGCGCTCGAGGAGTTCGTCGACGACGCGACCAAGGTCGACGCCGTTCTGACGCGCCAGCTGCTCGTCACGCTGTTCATTCCGGAGCGGGATAACGAGCTGCACGACGGCGCGGTCGTGATCGGCAAGAATCACCGGATCGACCTCGCGCGTGCCCTGTTGCCGCTGTCGCGCGCGACGGACCTCGGCCCGGAGTTCGGGACGCGTCACCGCGCCGCGCTCGGCATCACCGAGGACACGGATTGCGTCGTCGTCGTGGTCTCGGAGGAGCGCGGTGAAATCTCGCTGTGCTTCAAGGGTTCGATCGCCCGCGACCTCGAGCCGGTCGTCTTGCGGCGCGCGCTGATCGGCTTGTTCGCGGGTGGTCGCGCCACCGACATCATGGCCGAGGAGGCTGCGGCCGCGGCCGAGGTCGGCAAGGCGATCGCGAGCATGACGGAGTCCCGGCCGGAGTCGGCGCCCACCACCACGCCCGCTCCCGCGGAGGCGTCGTGAGGCAGCGATCGCAGACGATCGGCACCCTCGGGCGCGCACCCGCGCGGCACAGCCAGGGCCCGGCGAACCTGCCGCCGAGCGAAGCGCCGCCCCGTGCGCCGGCGCCTCCCGAGAAGGCCGGCGGCGTGCGGCGCTGGCTGCGGGGTGCGTTCTTCGACAACATCGGACTCAAGTTCCTTTCGATCGTGCTCGCGGCGACCGTGTTCCTGCTCGTCAACGACGACAAGGATCGCGAGATGACGGTGCGCGTCGGCGTCCTCTACGTGCTGCCCGAGGACAAGGTCCTCGTATCCGAGCGGATCGACGACATCCGCGTGACGCTGCGTGGGCCGTGGCGACGCCTGCGCAACTTCGACGAACGCGAGCTGTCGCGGATCAGCCTCGACCTCCGCAACACGCCGACCGGCGAGATCGCGTTCACGTCGGACATGATCCAGGCACCGCCTGGCCTGACGATCTCGCAGATCAGTCCGCGCTCGATGCGCGTCGCGTTCGACAAGCGCACCGAGAAGACCGTGGACGTGGCGCCGATCGTTGCCGGTCATCCGCTGCACGGCTACGTCGTGAGCGAGATCAAGGCTGCGCCTTCGAGCGTGCGTGTGCGTGGCGCGGAGAGCTTGCTCGCGGCGCTGTCCTCCGTTCGTACCCGCGAGGTCAGCCTCGAGGGCCGCACTGACGGGTTCACCGCGTCGACCGTCCTCGTACCTCCCGATGGCATCGAGTTGATCGGTAGCGATCAGGTCGAGGTCCAGGTCCAGATCGAAGAGGAGCTGGTCACCCGACGGATGCCCGGCGTGGCGGTGACCACCGTCGGCGACGGCTTCGATCTGACTCGCTGGACGATTGCTCCGGCGCACGTCGAGATCACGCTGACCGGAGCGCTGCTCGCGGTCGAGAAGGCGAGAGACATGATGCGTCCCGTGGTCCGCCTGGTGCCAGCCGACAAGATTGGCCGCGAGACCGAGGTCAAGATTGAAGGGCTGCCGCCAGGCGTCGGAGTCCGGATCTCGCCGGAGCGCGTGAAGCTCGCGCCGGTGGTTGCAGCGCCAAAACCCACGCCGGAGCGCGCACCGGCTCCGTCGCCGACACCGTCGCCGACTCCGTGACTGTCTTGCTCGGGTCTCACGTCGATTCCGGCGATGGCGTGGTACCAACGAGCTGATGAGTAACGGTCGTTCTCTGTTCGGCACCGACGGCATGCGTGGCGTCGCGAACCTCGAGCCGATGACGAGTGGTACCGTGATGCGCCTCGGCATGGCGATCGCGGCGCGGCTGCGTCAGCCCGGACGTCACACGCGGATCGTGATCGGCAAGGACACCCGGCTGTCGGGCTACATGTTCGAGTCTGCGCTCGCGTCGGGTATCGTTGCCATGGGCGCCGATGTCTGGCTCACCGGTCCACTTCCGACCCCCGGCATCGCCTTCATCACCTCGTCGATGCGCTGCGACGCCGGCGTCGTGATCTCCGCCTCGCACAACCCGTTCCAGGACAACGGCATCAAGGTCTTCGCGCGCGATGGGTACAAGCTGCCCGACCACGTCGAGGCGGAGATCGAGACATTGATGGCGTCGCCTGATCTCGACGCGCAGCGCGCCGCGCCTGCCGATGTCGGGTACAGCCGCAAGATCGAGGATTCTCGTGGCCGCTACATCGTGTACTGCAAGTCGACGTTCCCCAGCGAGCTGACGCTCGACGGCCTGCGGATCGTCGTCGATGGTGCCAACGGCGCAGCGTACCGCGTGGGGCCGTCGGTGTTCGAGGAGCTCGGTGCCAAGGTCACCGCGATCCATACGAACCCGAACGGCAAGAACATCAACGCCAAGGCGGGCGCGCTGCACCCCGAGTCGATGTGCGAGATGGTCAAGCACCACGACGCTCACATCGGCGTCGCGTTCGACGGTGACGCCGACCGCCTGATGCTGTGCGACGAGCACGGCAACGTGATCGATGGTGATGCCGTGATGGCGCTGTGCGCGACCCGGATGCTCAAGCTCAATCAGCTCGCGAAGCAGACGCTCGTCTCGACCGTGATGTCGAACATCGGCCTCGAGGTCGCGATGAAGCAAGCGGGCGGTAAGCTCGTGCGCACGCAGGTCGGCGACCGCTACGTCGTCGAGGAGATGCGCAAGAACGGCTACAACCTCGGTGGCGAGCAGTCCGGGCATCTCGTGTTTCTCGACCACGCGACCACGGGCGACGGCATCGTTGCAGCGCTCAGCGTGCTCGCGATCATGGCGCGCGAGGGCAAGCCGCTGTCGGAGCTCGCGAAGGTCATGACGCGCACGCCGCAGGTGCTGATCAACACCTCGGTCGGGAAGAAGGTCCCGCTCGATCAGCTCCCCGACGTCGTCGCGATGATCGCGAACATCGAGAAGAAGCTCGGTGACGAGGGCCGCGTCCTCGTCCGGTACAGCGGTACCGAGAGCAAGGTCCGCGTCATGATCGAGGGCATCGACCAGGCCGCGATTCAGACCTGGGCCGAAGAGATCACGGCAGCGCTCACCAAGAGCTGCCGCGCGTAGTGTTGCCGGTCGTCACTGCCGACGAGATGCGGGCGCTCGACCGAGCGACGATCGAGGAGATCGGCATCCCGGCGCTCACGCTGATGGAGACGGCCGGGCGCGGCGTCGCCGACGCTGCGATGCGGCTGCTCGGCGCGCACCGCGGTCATGTCGCGGTCGTATGCGGTCCCGGTAACAACGGCGGCGATGGCTTCGTGATCGCACGCGTGCTGCGCGCACGTGGGCTCGACGCGGTCGCGTACCTCGCGGTCAGCCGCGCGGCGGTCAAGGGCGAGGCGCTCGCACACCTGGAGATCCTCGAGCGATCAGGCGGCGTGGTGTGCTCGATCGCGTCGCCCGCGGAGCTCGACGAGGTCGGCGCTGCGATCCGCTCGGCAGTGCTCGCGGTGGATGCGCTGTTCGGGCTCGGGCCGCTGCGCGCGATCGAGGGGCATCTCGCCGCGGTCGTCACGCAGATCAAC
>JAYUYE010001119.1:0-2647 GCA_043752985.1 Myxococcales bacterium | reverse complement strand
TACCAACGCTGCGCGGGCACGATCCCGGCCTTCCCGTAGCCCGCCGAACTCGACGGACCGACGACTCCAGTCGGAGCGTTCGAGCCAATCAACAAGCTGGGTCACTCGCCGAGTCTAGAACCAGCGAGGGCAGGTCAGGAGGGGAAAGGGTCATGGCCACGGTGCGACCTCTGGGGCTTGCGGCTCTGCTTCGCGCAGCAACCGAGCAACGCGTTCAAGGGGTTCGAATCCCTTCTCCCGCTCGTTCGAGAGGACGACGCCCGGTTGAAAAGCCAAAGGTGCGGCGTTCGGCGTTCGGCTCGCAAGCACCGACCGATAGCGTCCCAAGGACCGACTTGGCCACTCTACTCGTGTTGAGTTGGTCTCTGGGACCTTCTCTCCGGGTTCAACTACAGCACGTCGAGCATGAGCGGCCGGCCGTCGATGAGCTTCGAGAACCGCTGGACCTCGATGCCCGAACCCGCGAATTCCATCGGCAAGGCTTCGAACACGAAGCCCGTACGGCGTGCGACGTCGCGGATCCTGCTCGCATCTTCCTTACGAGCAATCACATCGATATCATTCGTGGGGCGCGGTGCGCCATGAGCCGCGAGTGCGAGTGCGCCGCATAGTGCGTACTCGATGCCGGCATCGTCAGCGCTCGGATGATCGCAACGAGCTCTGCGCAGACATCGATCATCTCGCGCGAGCATACCGCGTTGGTTGTTCGTGCGGTTCCCGCTTCGACGTACGCCAGGCCACGCGGCGGCCGCGTGGTTGCGCGGAACCTGGCCATCACGGCGTCCGTCGCGACCGCTACTTCGAGCCGGTCGTCTTCGAAGACACCGGCTTGCCGTACATGCGCTCCATGTCTTTCGCGTACTCGGCCATCGTGCCGAGTCCGATCGCCTTGCGCCGCTCGTCGACGTGCGCTTCGTCCTCGATCGGCTGTGGCCCACCCTCCATGAACTGCGTGCCGTAGCGCTGCGGCAAGCCGTCCGCGACCGCGACGCGATCGTAGAGATACGCGTAATCGGTTTCGCTGGCCTCGCCCGTCTTCGCTGCCTTCTCGCTGAGCGGAAGACACTCCTTCTGAAACGCGCGATCGAGGTCGGCGTGTTGTACGAGTAACCACGCCGTGCTCGCGCCGTCCTCGCCGACGAGCGACTTACCCGGCCACCCGTACTTTGCGATGATCTCCTTCATACGTGCCGTCGACTTCGTATCGATTGCCGCCATGCGATCGCGCGCAGCTTGTTCTTATCGTTCTTGATCATCGCGTGTCGGGCCGACTGATCTTCTGGCGAGGCGCTGATTTCCGCGGCTCGCGCGGTCCACGCGCGCGACGCCCCACCAGGTTCGCCAGCGGATCACACGAGGTAGATGGTCGATCGCGGAAACTCGTGAGTGCGCCGACGCGCCACTCAGGGGTCGGCGCGAGCGCGGCCGATCTGGAGCTCCTTGCGATCGATCGCGAGGCTCTTGAGCGTCGGTACGAGGACGCGGGTGACGAACTGCCGGCCGCCATAGATGCGATGGCGCTCGATCAGCTCTCCCTTTCGCTTCCAGTCAGGGATCTGGTCGTGCGCCGGCATCGCGAAGTGCTGCAGTACGTACGCTAGATCCTCCACCGTTCCCGCGCGATCAGCGTGCAGGTGCTCCTTCACACAATCCACGAACATCTTGTGGTGCAAACCTTCATCGCTGGCGATGAGGAGGATGAGCTTCTGCAGTGCCGCATCACCTGCCGGTGCGGTGAGCTTCGATAGATTCACGTAGTTGAGCTGCGTGGCCAGCTCCTGCATCATCGAATAGATCAACATGCGACGCGTCGTGGTGAACGGCAACTGCCATTCGCCGACCAGCAACCGGTCGTTGAGCTCCTCCATTTGTTGCGGCGTCCGGCGCCCGGAGCGGATCAACCACTCCTCGATCACCATCGCGTGCTTGGACTCCTCGTAGCACCAGTTGGTGAGAAACCAGGCCATCCCGTGGTTCTGTCGGTTCAGCGCGATCAGCTTGGCGCTGTAGTCCGGCAGGTACATCTCGACCGAGTAGAACGCCTCGAGGATCTCGACGAGGTCCTCGTCGACCGCCTGATGCTTGACCTGGTCCCAGGGGATTCCGTCGTCGACGTTCCACCGACGCTTCTTCTCGGCGTGGTCGAAGAATGCGCGATACAGGCCGCGAAATCCTCCTGGCGCGGTCGCTGACATCGTCGCTTGGGGGATGGTGACTGCGAGGGACGGCTCGAGCATTTCGACACCGTAGGCAGACCCGCCGCAGCGCGCGAACACACGGCGAACACCATTAGGTCATGACGAGCACGTTGAGGCCTGTGCGGCAGCGCACGCATCGACCACGTGCACTCAGGCGGGGGCGATGTTGGCCAAATTATCACCACATGTACGATAGATGCGTTCCGGACTGGGGTTGTGTTTCCGGACCGGGGTTGAGTTTTCTAACTGTCCGTCGCGTGCGCATCGGCGCCTCAGAGCTGGGCCCCCTCACGGTTCCGGCGCGCCTCTCGTCGGAGTAGGCGGCTGCGGGCGGAGCGGGTCGCGATGGTCACGACCCCAGGTTGCCACCGCTCGATTCAACCGGGAAGAACGCGGCTCGTGCAGCGGATACACGACTTCGGCCTCGTCTGCCTCGTGCTGGAGCACTT
>JAYUYE010001118.1:0-2648 GCA_043752985.1 Myxococcales bacterium | reverse complement strand
GCGCGTGCGTCATGTCCGCCGCTGTCTGGAACCGGTGCGCCGGATTCTTCGCGAGCGCGGTCAGGATCACGCGCTCGATCCCGGCCGGCAGATCGGGCCGCAGCGCGCGCGGCGATGGCGGCGCCTGCTCGAGGTGCGCCTTCATGAGATCGTAGAGCGTCTCGCCCTGGAACGGTGTACGGCCGGTGACCGCTTCGAACAGCACGACTCCGGCCGCGTAGAGATCCGTCCGCGCATCGACATTCTCGGCGCCGCTGATCTGCTCGGGCGCCATGTATGCCGGCGTACCGAGGAGCGCTCCGGTGCGCGTTCGCGGCGACAGCGCGTTCGACAGACCAGGCGCGAGCTTCGCGATCCCGAAGTCGAGGACCTTGGCGTGACCCTCCGCGGTGATCAGTACGTTGTCGGGCTTGAGATCGCGATGGACGATGCCGAGCGCATGCGCGGCACCGAGCGCCGACAGGATCTCGGTGATGACCTGGACGATGCCGCCGATCGGCGCCTCCCCCGTGCGGACGATTTCGCCCAGGGTCCGGCCCTCGACGAACTCCATGATGATGTACGGCCGCCCATCGGGGAGCTGCGCCATGTCGATCACGCTCACGATCGACTCGTGGCGGATCAGGTTAACCGCCCGTGCCTCCGAGAAGAATCGCTCGAGCAGCTCCGCGTTGCGCGTGCACTCGTTGCTCAGGATCTTGATCGCAACGCGGCTGCCGATCATCGGCTGGACGCCGAGATAGACCTGGCCCATCCCGCCGACACCGAGCAGGCGCGCGATCCGGTAGCGCCCGATGTCGGTGCCGAGCAGCGCGTCCTGGGTCGCGGCGAGCGGCTGACCATCCGACGAGCAATAGCCCGCGGTCTCGGCGCTCAGCCCGCACGCCCCGCAGACGTACATCACGACGCGAAGCTAGCACGCGGGTCGGTCAGCCTCAGCCGACAAGCGCCCCGCGCTGAACCGAAGAAAGGGACCCGGCGAACCGGATCCCTTGATCACCAGCGCGGCGCCGTTGTTACGACGACAGGCCGGCTTGCGCGGCGACTTCAGCAGCGAAGTCGCCCTTCTTCTTCTCGAGACCCTCGCCGAGCTCGAAGCGAACGAACCGGCGGATCTTGATGTTCTCGCCAATCTTGGCGACCAGCTCCGACTGGATCTGCTCGATGGTCTTGTCGGGGTTCTTCACGAACGGCTGGTCGAGGAGACAGATCTCCTTCATCCACTTCGAGATCTGACCGTCGACCATCTTCACGATGACGGGCTCGGGCTTGCCGCTCTCCTTCGCCTTGGCGAGGAGGACGGCGCGCTCCTTCTCGACCACGTCGGTCGAGACCTCGTCCTTGCGGACAAACATCGGGTTCATCGCGGCGATCTGCAGCGCGACTTCACGGCTGAACGCCTGGAAGTCCTCGTTGCGCGCGACGAAGTCGGTCTCGCAGTTGATCTCGACGAGGACGCCGATGCGGCCACCGCCGTGGATGTACGAGACGACCGAGCCCTCGGTCGCTTCGCGGCCGGCCTTCTTGGCCGCCTTCGCGAGACCCTTGGTGCGCAGGTAGTCGATCGCCTTGTCGACGTCGCCGTCGACCTCGACAAGCGCCTTCTTGCAGTCCGCCATGCCCGCGCCGGTACGCTCGCGGAGCTCCTTGATCAGGGTTGCTGTGACTTCCATGGCACCCTCCCTTACTTCTGCGGCTCGTCGGGCGACGCCGACGCCTCGGGGTTGAACATGCTGCCGCCGGTCGACATCTCGACGCGCGGACCGTCGCCACCCGACGAGACGTGGATGACGCGCTCGCTCTGGTCCTCGCGCTCCTGCTGGCCGCGGGTCCGGGCGTTCTCCTTGTAGACCTTCGCGCCGAGGATCGCCGCATCGGCAATCTTGCCGGCGAACAGCTTGATCGCGCGGATCGCGTCGTCGTTACCCGGGATGACGAAGTCGATGCGATCGGGATCGCAGTTGGTGTCGGTGATCGCCACGACCGGAATCTCGAGCTTGCGAGCCTCGTCGACCGCGATGTGCTCCTTGTGGGGATCGATCACGAACAGCATGCCGGGGACCTTCGAGAGGCCCTTGATGCCACCGAGCGACTTCATCAGCTTGTCGCGATCGCGGCGGATCATCACCTGCTCGCGCTTCGTGAGCGCGAATAGCGTGCCGTCCTCTTCCATCTTCTCGAGGCCGCGCAGGCGCTCGAGCGAGCCCTTCACGGTCTTGAAATTCGTGAGCGTGCCACCGAGCCAGCGCTGGGTGACGTAGTGCTGGCCCGAGCGCGTGGCCTCTTCGACCATCACGTCCTGCGCCTGCTTCTTGGTGCCGACGAACAGCACGGTCTCGCCCTTGGCGGTCGTGTCGACCACGGCCTGGAAGGCCTGGCGGAACAACTTCACCGTGTGCTGCAGGTCGATGATGTGGATGCCGTTACGCGCGCCGAAGATGTACTGCTTCATCTTCGGGTTCCAGCGGCCGGTGTTGTGTCCGAAGTGGACACCCGCCTCGAGGAGAGCCCGCATGCTGATCGGGTTCTGCGCTGTCGCTTCTGCCATCGTTTCCATGTGCGTCCTTTGCGTTGGTTCACCCCGCATCGTCGTCGAGTCCCGGAAACCCTTTTGGGGCCACGCCCGGTGCTCTCGGATGCGGTGAGTA
>JAYUYE010001117.1:0-6673 GCA_043752985.1 Myxococcales bacterium | reverse complement strand
GGAACGGCCGACCGAGCTGGCCGAGCAGGCGCTGCGCGACCGTCGTGACGTCCTTCGCCGACTTGATCTGCTCGAGCACCACGACGAACTCGTCGCCGCCGAGCCGCGCGGCCGTATCGACGCTGCGGACCTCACTCTCGATCCGGCGAGCCGCTTCCTGGAGAATCTGATCGCCGGCGGCGTGGCCGAGCTCGTCGTTGACGCGCTTGAAGCCGTCGAGATCCAGGAACAGCGTCGCGACCGTGTCGCCCGAGCGCTCGGCGCGCGCGAGGGCTCCGCGGAGCCTGTCCTGGAGGAGCAATCGGTTCGGCAATCCCGTCAGGGCGTCGTAGTGCGCGAGCTTGAGGATCAGCGCGTCGGCGCGGGTACGCTCCGCCTCGCCGCGGTCCACTGCCTGGGCCGTCACGAAGGTCATCGCGAGACCCGTGACGACGATTACCGCGACGAAGAGCGCGACTCCGAACGACGCGCTGTAGAGACCGGAAAGCTCGCCCTGCAAGCGGAGCCAGCCGAACACGGGTGGGCCGAACACGACCGCCGGCACCATCCGGCGGAACACGCGGCCGCCCATCGTGCGCCGGACCAGGCCCTCAAACAGACCCCCGGCCGGCGCCCGACACAGGCCGGCGGAGCAGACCAGGAGGAACAGGATCGCGGAGTGCAGCGCCATCGGGACGAACGCGGCGACCTGGACAAGGGACGTCTGACTGAACGCATAGCCGAGCAGAGCTGCCGCGGAGGACAGCATCACGACGCCGGCGGCGACCTGCGCGGCCTTCGCCCGGCCGCCGACGATCGACAGGATCATCAACCCGAGCACCGCGAAGTTGAAGGCGGTGTTCGGAGCCATCCGGTTCGATGGACTTGCGAACTCGGAGAGCCGCGAGCGGAACAGAATCTGGTCGAGGGCCAGGTCCCAGCCGACGACGTACACGCCGAGCCGCGCCAGTGCGAACGTCGCGACCGCGATCGCCAGGACGCAGGTCACGAGGCGGCGCGTCCCCGTCGCGCCCGTGCCCCAGACAAGCAAGGCGACGGACGACAGGATGAAGCACACCGCCGTGAGCGGGTTCATCGCGGTGAGCCCGGGAACCACGGAGGTCAGAACTTCGTTGCCCACGCCCCAGCCGACCAGCACGGCGACCGCGACCGCGACCGTGGTCGCCAAACACGCGGCCCCGACGGCCCACAGCTTGTCCATCTGTCAGGTATCGACCGACGCGCGGGATCGTGAACCCCGTGGCGAACCCTGACGCGATGCGTTAGGGTTCGGGACTGGTGAGTCCTCCCAGCCTCTACGACCCCGGAATGGATCGCGATGCGTGCGGCGTCGGGTTCGTCGCCGACATCAAGGGCAATCGCTCGCGCAGCATCATCGACGATGGGCTCGAGGTGCTGCGGCGCCTGTCGCATCGCGCAGCGTGCGGCGCAGATCCTCAGACCGGTGATGGCGCCGGCATCCTGATCCAGCTGCCCGATCGATTCTTTCGCACGGAGGTCACCCGGCTCGGGTTCGATCTCAAGCCGGGCCGGCGGTTCGCGGTCGGCCAGGTGTTCCTGCCGCCCGATCCGTTTCAGCGCGTGATCTGCGAGCAGATCCTCGAAGACGTCATCAAGGAAGAGGGCCAGCGCGTGCTCGGCTGGCGCGATGTCCCGACGGATGCAGCGCACGTCGGTCAGGTCGCACGCGACGTGATGCCGGTGTTCCGCCAGATCTTCGTGCGGATGCGGCGCGTTCCGCCGAGCGCGTGGGAGCGGACGCTCTATGTGATCCGCAAGCTCGCCGAGAATCGCGTGCGCGAGCGCGGCGCGGATCCGGACGGCTACTTCCACGTCGCGAGCCTGTCGACCGAGACGATCGTCTACAAGGGCCTGCTGTTGCCGCGGCAGCTGCCGCTGTTCTTCCCCGATCTCCGCGCGCCCGATCTGGTCAGCGCGATCGCGGTCGTGCATTCGCGGTTCTCGACGAACACGTTCCCGACCTGGGACCTCGCGCAGCCGTTCCGCTACATCGCGCACAACGGCGAGATCAACACGCTGCGCGGTAACGGCAACTGGATGCTGGCGCGGCGCAGCCAGCTCAAGAGCGCCAAGTTCCACGGTGGCCTCGAGCGGTTGTTCCCGATCATCGTTCCCGGCAAGAGCGACTCGGCGCAGTTCGACAACATGGTCGAGCTGCTGACGCTCGGCGGCCGCACGCTGCCGCACTCGATGATGATGATGATCCCCGAGGCGTGGGAGGGGAACAGCGCGATGGATGAGGACCGCAAGGCGTTCTATCGCTACGCGGCCTCGCTCGTCGAGCCGTGGGATGGACCCGCGGCGATCGTGTTCTCCGACGGCCAGCTCGTGGGCGCGACGCTCGATCGGAACGGCCTGCGCCCCGCGCGGTGGACGATCACCACGGATGATCGCGTGATCCTCGCGTCGGAGACTGGCGTGATCGACGTGCCGCCGGAGCGCGTGCGTAGCAAGGGCCGGTTGCAGCCCGGCATGATGTTCGTAGTCGATACGGCCGAGGGTCGGATCGTCGACGACGCCGAGCTCAAGCGCGATGTCGCGGGCCGATTCCCATATCGCAAGTGGCTCGACAAGAACGTGTTCGAGATGAGCGAGCTCGACGAGGGACCCTCCCCCGAGGTCCACGCCGGCGAAGACCTGATGAAGCTCGCGCGCGCGCACGGCTACACCGACGAGGACGTCAACCTCGTGATCGAGCCGATGGCGACGACCGGCAAGGAGCCGATCGGTTCGATGGGCACCGACACGCCGCTCGCGGTGCTGTCGGATCAGGCGCCGAACCTGTCGGCGTACTTTCACCAGCTGTTCGCGCAGGTCACCAACCCGCCGATCGATCCGATCCGCGAGTCGCTCGTGATGTCACTCGAGACCACGATGGGACCGGACGGCAACACGTTCGACGAGACGCCGGAGCAGTGCCACCAGCTGCGGCTGCGTGGACCGGTGATCGACAACACCGACCTCGCCCGGATCCGCTCGATCCACGAGGGCGTGTTCGAGCCAATCACGCTGTCGATGGTCTATCCGGTCGCCGACGGCGAGGACGGGCTCGCAGCTGCGATCGCACGCTTGCGCCGCGCCGCCGAGATCGCGATCGACGACGGCCACAACTTCCTGATCCTCTCGGACCGCGGCGTCGATGCCGCGCACGTGGCGATTCCGGCGCTGCTCGGACTGTCCGCGGTGCAGCAGCACCTCGTGCGCGAAGGCACGCGTATGCAGGCTGGCCTCGTCGTCGAGACAGCGGACGTCCGCGAGATCCACGATGTCGCCCTGCTGATCGGCTACGGCGCCGCGGCGGTCAATCCGTACCTCGCGCTCGACATCGTGCGCGACCTGGTCACGCTCGGGCGCGTGCCCGGTCCCATCGACGCAGCCATCGCGCGCTACCTGCGCGCGATGGAAGAAGGCCTGCTCAAGGTCATGTCGAAGATGGGCGTGTCGACGATCCAGAGCTATCGCGGCGCGCAGATGTTCGAGGCGGTCGGTCTCGACGGCGGCATGGTCGAGCGGCACTTCACCGGCACGCCGTCGCGGATCGGCGGCGTCGGACTCGCCGAGCTCGGTCGCGAGGCACTCGCGCGTCATGACCGCGGCTTCGGCACGACGGCAGCGGCGATCGCGGATGACCTCCCCGTCGGCGGCCTCTACCAGTGGCGACGCCGCGGCGAGCCCCACAAGTGGAACCCGGCGACGATCGCAACGCTGCAGGCAGCGGTCCGGCTGCGTGACCGCGAGCGGTTCGCCGAATACGAGCGGCTGTGCAATGACGAGGACGCCGCGCTGATCACGCTGCGCGGGCTGTTCGAGGTCGTGCCGGCCGCCGCGCCGATCTCGCTCGACGAGGTCGAGCCCGCGTCGGAGATCGTCAAGCGGTTCGTCACCGGCGCGATGTCGTTCGGCTCGATCAGCGCCGAGGCGCACGAGACGCTCGCGATCGCGATGAACCGGATCGGCGCGAAGTCGAACTCCGGCGAGGGCGGCGAGGAGCCGCACCGGTTCGAGCTCGACGAGAACGGCGACTCGCGGCGCAGCGCGATCAAGCAGATCGCGTCGGGCCGGTTCGGCGTCACCACCCACTACCTGGTCAACGCCGATGACCTCCAGATCAAGGTCGCTCAGGGCGCGAAGCCCGGTGAGGGCGGTCAGCTCCCCGGCGCCAAGGTCGACGAGCGGATCGCCCGCGTCCGGTGGTCGACGCCGGGCGTCACCCTGATCTCACCGCCACCGCACCACGACATCTACTCGATCGAAGACCTCGCGCAGCTGATCTACGATCTCTCCGCCGTCAATCCGGCCGCGCGCGTCAGCGTCAAGCTTGTCAGCGAGGTCGGCATCGGTGCGATCGCCGCGGGCGTCGCGAAGGCGCGCGCCGGAGCGGTCGTGATCGCGGGCTACGAGGGCGGCACCGGTGCCGCTCCGCTCTCGAGCATCAAGCGCGCCGGTCTGCCGTGGGAGCTCGGTCTCGCAGAAGCGCAGCAGGTTCTCGTGGCGAACCGGCTGCGCGATCGCGTGCGGCTGCAAGTCGACGGCGGACTGCGGACGTCGCGCGACGTCATCGTCGCCGCGTTGCTCGGTGCCGAGGAGTTCGGCATGGCGACCGCGTCGCTCGTCGCGACCGGCTGCGTGATGTTGCGCAAGTGCCACCTCAACACGTGCTCGGTCGGCATCGCCACGCAGGATCCTGCCCTGCGCGAGAAGTTCACCGGCACGCCCGAGGATGTCATCGCCTACTTCATGTTCGTCGCCGAGGGTGTGCGTGCACAGCTCGCGGAGCTCGGTGTTCGCTCGATGGACGAGATCGTCGGCGCGGTCGAGCGACTGCGCGCCAAGCCCACCGACCACTGGAAGGGCAAGACGATCGATCTCGCCGCCGTGCTCGCTCCGCCCAAGGAGGGCCCGCGCCGGTTCGCGGTCGCCCAACCCTGGGACCTCGCCGATCACGTCGACCACGATCTGATCCGGCGCGCCGAGTCCGCGCTGGTAGGTGGCCGCTCCGTCGAGCTCGCCCTGCCGATCGACAACTCGCGCCGCGCGGTCGGCACGCTGCTGTCCGGTGAGATCGCACGTCGCCACGGCGCGCGCGGTCTGACCGATGGTTCGATCACGGTGCGGCTGTCGGGCTCCGCGGGACAGAGCTTCGGAGCGTTCCTCGCCCCCGGGGTCACGCTCGAGCTGTGCGGCGACGCGAACGACTACATCGGCAAGGGCATGTCGGGTGGGCGGATCGTCGTCTACCCGCCGGCGACCGCGCGGTTCGCGCCGCACGACAACGTGATCATCGGCAACGTCGCGCTGTACGGCGCCACCGCGGGCGATCTGTTCGCGTCGGGACTCGCGGGCGAGCGGTTCGCGGTCCGCAACTCCGGTGCGCGCGCTGTGGTCGAGGGCGTCGGTGATCATGGCTGCGAGTACATGACCGGCGGCGTGGTCGTGGTGCTCGGGCCGGTGGGTCGCAACTTCGCGGCGGGCATGAGCGGCGGCGTCGCCTACGTGTTCGATCCGGCACAGGCGCTGCGTGCCCGGTGCAACCTCGACATGGTCGAGCTCGAGTCGGTGATCGACGAGAGCGACATGTGGATGTTGCACGGCCTCGTCGAGGATCACGTGCGCGTCACCGGCAGCCCGCTCGGCCGCCGCGTGCTCGACAACTGGGAGCACCTGGTCGCGCGCTTCGTCAAGGTCATGCCGACGGACTACAAGCGCGTGCTCCAGGCGCGGCGCGCCGCAGCACGCCGGCCCACCGGGCTGACGCTCGTCGGCGGAGGTAAGAAGTAATGGGCAAGCCGACCGGCTTCATCGAGTGGTCGCGCCTGGTGCTCCACAAGCGACCGGTCAACGAGCGCGTGCATGATTGGCGCGAGGTCGAGGGTTCACACGGTCCGCTCGAGGGAGATGTCGTGCGCACCCAGGCGGGGCGCTGCATGGACTGCGGCGTACCGTTCTGCACGCAGGGCTGTCCCCTCGGAAACCCGATCCCGGACTTCGCAGATCTGGTGTTCAAGGACCGCTGGCGTGATGCACACAAGCGGCTCGCTGCGACCAATGACTTCCCCGAGTTCACGGGTCGCCTGTGTCCTGCGCCGTGCGAGGGCGCGTGTGTGCTCGCGATCGACAACGCTCCGGTCACGATCGAGGCCATCGAGAAGTCGATCGCCGAGCGCGCGTTCGCCGAGGGCTGGATCGTGCCGGTGCCCCCGCGCACGCGCACCGGAAAGCGCGTCGCGATCGTCGGCTCGGGGCCCGCGGGGCTCGCGGCGGCGGCGCAGCTCAACCGCGCGGGACACACCGCGATCATCTACGAGTCTGCGGCGCGCGCAGGTGGTCTCCTGCGCTACGGCATCCCGGACTTCAAGATGGAGAAGTCCGTGATCGAGCGCCGATTGGCGATCCTGGAGGCAGAGGGCGTTCAGCTGCGCTACGGCGTCACCGTCGGCGGTGGCCCCACCTGGAACCAGCTGCGGATCGAGCACGATGCGATGGTGATCGCGATCGGCGCGGCGCGACCGCGTGATCTCGATGTCCCCGGTCGCGAGCTTGCG
The DNA here is from genome assembly GCA_043752985.1 of Myxococcales bacterium. GTDB lineage: Bacteria > Myxococcota_A > Polyangia > Haliangiales > Haliangiaceae > JABFXX01. The sequence continues at coordinate 110 of JAYUYE010001117.1, read as the reverse complement.
GGCGTCGTGATGGCGATGGACTTCTTGACCGAGCAGAACCAGATCGTCGGCGGTGAGCGCACATCGTCAGCGCTCGATGTTCGCGGCAAGCGCGTCGTGATCCTCGGTGG
>JAYUYE010001116.1:0-6690 GCA_043752985.1 Myxococcales bacterium | reverse complement strand
AGGAGCCCAAGCCCGCGGTGACCAAGCCCGAAGGCCTGACGCGCGACGCGGTCGCCGGCAAGTTCAGCGCGACGTCCCGCCAGTACGAGGACTACAAGGCCAAGAACGGCATGCGCCTCGACCGAGAGTGGAACGAGTTGACGGGATTCATCCAGTACAAGATGAACGGCGACAACCTCGACGAGGCGCTGCGTCGGATCGAGTCGTTCCGCTCCAAGATGCGGGAGTAGGCGGAGCACCCCGCGTTTTCCCGCAGGCGAAACGCGCTGGAAACAATGCCTGCGCTATCGATCCTTCATGAAGAAGGTCGAGGCGATCATCAAGCCGTTCAAGCTGGACGAGGTCAAGGAGCGCCTCGCCGAGATCGGCGTTCACGGCATGACGGTCACAGAGGTCAAGGGCTTCGGTCGCACGGGCGGCAAGAAGGAAGTCTATCGAGGCTCGGCGTACGTCGTCGACTTCGTGCCGAAGGTGAAGGTCGAGATCATCGTGCCAAACGAGAGCGTTCAGCAGGTGGTCACCGTGATCACCGAGGCTGCGCGCACCGGCAAGATCGGTGACGGCAAGATCTTCATCACGCCCGTAGACGAAGTGATCCGCATCCGCACCGGCGAGACCGGCGAGGACGCGATCTGAGGCGGTCCCGCCGTACCGGGATCGGGCGCGTTTGATGAAGGGAGATGTGTTCTCGACCGACCTGATCAACGTCTGAACTGGCTGGAACCGCGAACCGGAGGCCGACCATGGACGCCTCCGGCCGGTGCCGGCCGAGCTCGAGCTGTATTACGCCTGCTAGCCGCTGCTCCCGAGCTTGTAACCCGGCGCGCCCCCTGGCAGAATCAGGAGGATCCAGGGGTCAGTGTGGAACAGCCACGCGCCCTGGGGGACGCCGAGTACCCGCGTGGCACCATCCGCTCACTCCGTTCGCGAGGGCAGCAAAAGAGCGCGTCCTGGCGCCGCCTATTCGGCGATCGTGGGGTCGGTTGCATCGCGTGCACTACCCGCGAAGCTTCGGTCATTCGCGTATCGCGCGTTTGCTCGCGCGGTTGGCGCGAACCTCGACGAGGCCGAGCTCGCGCTCGGTGAGTACGCATCGCTCGGAGATTTCTTCGCGCGCAAGCTGCGTGACGGCGCCCGCACGATCGACCCGGCGCCGGACGCCATCGTCTCACCGTGTGACGGCGTGCTCGCGGCGCGCGGCACCTGCGTGGACGGAGCGATGGTGCAGGCCAAGGGCCGGAACTACCGGCTCGACGACCTGGTCGCCGACGACGTGCTCGCGAAGACTCTGGCGGGTGGCGCCTACGCGACCATCTACCTGTCGCCGCGCGACTATCACCGCGTCCACACCCCGCTTGCAGGTGTGATCACCCGCTACGACTACGTGCCGGGCACGCTGTGGCCGGTCAACAGCTGGGCGACGAACCGCCGAGACGGCCTGCTCGTGCGCAACGAGCGCGTCGTCATTCACCTGAATGCCGACGGCATCGGGCCCGTCGCAGTGGTCATGGTCGGCGCTGCCGGCGTCGGCAACATCCGGCTCGCGAACGCACCCGACAGCGCGGAGTTCCGCGCGAGTGGCGAGCGTCGCTCGATCGAGCGTGATGATCGTGTCGAGCGGGGCGACGAGCTCGGCGCCTTTCGCCTCGGATCGACGGTCGTCCTCGTGTTCCCGCCCGGCAAGGTGTCCCTCGTCGGCGAGGTCGGTCAGCCGGTGCGATTCGGCGAGCGAATCGGAGCGGTCGCGTGACGAAGCGCGACGACGAATCCGGCGCGCACTCCGCCAGCGACATCGAGGCCGGCATGACCACGGCCGAGCGCCGTCGTCGTCGCCGCGGTCGCGGTGGCCTGCGCGTTCCGTCGGACAACGTGCCGCGTCGCACGACCACGCCACCTGTCGTGGCGCCGGTCCCCGAGGATCCGTCGCTTGCGATGTCGATCGCGTACAGCTTCACGAGCGATGGTTCAGAGCCGGTGCCGCGCGTCTCTGCGAGTGACATCCCGAGCTTCGGCGATCCGCAGGCGCCCGAGGCGATGTCGACGGTGATCGACCCGCCGAGCTCGCCGGTCGAGGCTGCTGACTTCGAGATGAAGACGCGCGAGATGAGCGCGGTCGACCTCGACGCACTTGGCCTCGCCGAGCACGGGCATTCCGTGTGGGCCGGTCCCGCACCGAGCCCGGGCCTGATGGGGGGAACCTTGCCGGCCTCGCCGGTACCGGGGCAGAGCCCGAGCATGATGGATGCCTCGGAGCTGCAGGCCCGCTTTCGTGGCCAGGTCGTCAAGACGCGCAGCACGACCGAGCCATCGGTCGATACCAGCACCGTCGACGTCGCGCCCACGCAACCGATGCAGCTGCCGCCCACGCTGATCCGGACGCAGCCGATGCCGACGATGCGCGCGGCGACCGAGCCGAACCTTGGCGAGCCGGCGACGCGGCAGATGCGCGCCGCCACCGATCCGGGTACGCCGCCTGCGCCCACGGTCGCAGCCGCACCCGCGCCTACCGGTGCGCATCGCGAGCGACTGCGCACGATGGCGCTGTCCGACGATGATCTGCTCGAGGTCCGCGAGGCGGCAGCGCGCGCACTCACTGGCAACCCGATGGTGCCCGTCCCGAAACAGCAGCCGGTGACGAACGCGACGCAGCCGCTGAGCGCGCTCGACATCGAGACAGAGGACAAGCCAGAACCAATCTCGGTCTCGGACATCGACATCAACGAGCTCGCGGATCGCGCCGACAGCTCGGGTGAGTTCGACGTCGACATCGACGAGCAAGAGCCCCTCAAGGCCGTACCGCAGGCCGCCTCCGTCACGCCGCCGCCGGCTGTGCCGTCCGCCGACCGCCGCAGCCGGCCACAGTCCGCGCCGCCGCACATGCCGGCGAGTCCGGCAGCGACCCCGTCAGCGGCCGGCGCCGCGCCCCATGCGGCGCACGCACCGCCGCCTCCGCCGCCCGCGCACAAGGCTCCACCGGCGCCGCCGCCAAAAGCCAAGGCGAACGTGGCAGCGGTCGCGCCGATCGGTCCGATCGCATCCAAGGCGGAAGCGAAGACCCCGCGCGGTAAGCCGTGGTTCGTCGATCTGTTCGACGAAGACTATCTGCGCACGCTGCCGTTCTTGACACCGCAGGCGACGCAGTCCGAGGCTGAATTCGTGATCGATGCGATGGGCCTGCAGCCCGGCGCGCAGGTGCTCGACATCGGCTGCGGCTACGGCCGTCACGCCATGGAGCTCGCAGCGCGCGGGTTCCACGTCGTCGGTCTCGATCTGTCGACGCCCTTGCTCGTGCGCGGCGGTGAAGAGGCGATGCGCCGTGGGCTCGAGATCAACTTCGTGCGCGGCGACATGCGAGAGCTCGACTTCGAGTCGCAGTTCGACGCCGCGTACTGCATGTTCTCGACGTTCGGTTACTTCGACGACGAGACGAACAAGAAGACGATCACGAACATCGCACGCGCGCTCAAGCCGGGCGGCCGGATGATGCTCGAGATCCTGAACCGCGATTACGTGATCGCCGACCTGCCCACCCGCGTGTGGTGGGAGGGCGATGGCTGTGTCGTGCTCGAGGAAGTCGATCTCAACTACTTCTCGTCGCGGATCCAGGTCAACCGGAGTGTCGTGTTCGACGATGGCCGCCAGCTGGAACAGGAAATCTCGGTGCGGGCCTATTCGCTACATGAGGTCGGCAAGCTCATGCACGCCGCAGGCTTCCGCGTCCTCGAGGTCTCTGGCGGCTATCACACGCGCGGTCGATTTTTCGGCAACCAATCGCGCCACATCATTGTCCTAGCAGAGCGCAAGGATCCCGCCGCCGGATAGGTACTCCGAGGCCGGGCATGGGCCCAGCTTCGTCAACGTGAGCAATTCCAGCAGGTTGCGGCGGCGAACCCGTCGTAGCCCGGAATAACCGCGGCCGCTCGGGGGTCTCCTTCACACGCGCGATCAACTCCAAAACATTTGGGGTCGTCGCGCGTCTCAATGAGAAGCGCGGATCGCGCGCTGAAAGGCAGTTCGATGGCAGCCATCGTCACGAAAATCGGGGCCACTGGGTTGGGGCGTCCTGCAGCGCGGGTAGACCGTGGCGCGGGCCGCGTGGCTCGGGTCACGGCGAAGGCCGCGACGCGTTCAAAGACGAAGGCCGATGCCGACGAGGCAGAGCTCGAGCCGAGGACGGAGGGCGACGGATCCACTCCGGCGCCCGGGGAAGACGCTGAGGCTGTCGTCGGCGACGACGGAGAGGTCGTCGTCGAGAAGAAAGCGCGTCCCGACGGTGGGACCTACCTGTCGATGTACTTCAAGGACATGGCGCAGCTCGACGTGCTGCGTCCCGAGGAGGAGTTCAACTCCGCACGCGAGATCGAGACGCTCGAGATCATGCTGTGGGAATCGGTGCTCGCGCACCCGCCCGCCGTCGAGCACATCCTCGTCGCGATCGAGGAGCTCGTTCCGCTGCTGCCGGAGGCGAAGTCGCTACGCAAAGCAGCGGAGCGCCCCGACCCGAAGACGTACGTGAAGACGGCGGCGCGCGCGGCGCGCAAGCTGCGCGCGGAGGACACCGATCACCTGTTGATCGACGCGGCTCTGTGCACTGTCGATCGGATCACGCTCGGCATCGGTGTGCGTGGTGGCGATGTGGGCTCGCTCGGCCGCGATCGCGCACGCGCCGAGTGGCTGCGTCGCGTGATCAATGCGAACCGTGCCGCGACCGAGGCACGCAACGACTTCGTGCGCGCAAATCTTCGTCTGGTCGTCAGCATCGCGCGCCGCTTCAACCATGGCCGCATGGCGCTCGCGGACCTCATCCAGGAGGGCAACCTCGGCCTGCTCAAGGCCGTCGAGCGCTACGACTATCGCCGCGGCTTCCGGTTCTCGACGTACGCGAGCTGGTGGATCCGTCATGCGATCAGCCGTGCCCTCGCCGACAAGGGCCGCGAGATCCGGCTGCCCGTGCACATGATCGATGCCCAGCATCGACTGACCAAGGCGCGGCGTATGCTGACCGGTACGCTCGGCCGCCAGCCGACGAGCGAGGAGCTCGCGACCGCGACGCAGATGCCGGTCGACAAGATCGAGAAGATGCGAAGCTGGCTGATGGAGCAGTCGATCTCGATCGACAAGCCGGTCGGTGACGACGAGGGCAGGGTGCTCGGAGAAGTTCTCGAGGACCCCGATCGCGAGGGGATCTCGCCGACCCAGGACCTCGAGTGGGAGGCGCTGACCACCGAGGTTCGTGACTTGCTCCGCGAGCTGCGGCCGATCGAGGCCGACATCCTGCGCCAGCGGTTCGGGCTCGGCACCGAGCAGGAGCTCACGCTCAAGGAGATCGGGGACAAGTACAATCTGTCTCGCGAGCGGATCCGGCAGCTCCAGGAGCAGGCGCTCGGCAAGATGCGTCGCGCGCTCGCCCGTCGCGACCTCATGTAAGGAAGCTTGTCGCCCAGGGGCCCTTCAGGACCTCAAAACCGCCCTCATCGACGCCGATGAGGGCGTTGTCGTTTCGGGAGTTGGAGAACCCGGCCGAATTTCGGTATGTTCCTGCCCATGACGAGGCGTCTGCTGATCGCGCTGCTCCTGACCTGGACGGTGGCTGCGTGTGGCGAGAAGGACACCAAGCTCAAGGTGACCGGCATCGAGCCCGAGAGGGGTGACGTCGAGGGCGGCACCTACGTTCGCATCAAGGGCAACCGCTTCATCGCTGACGGTCCGCGCACGACCAAGGTCTACTTCGGCAACCGCCAGGGCACCGTCGTCCGGTTCGCGAGCGATGCCGAGCTGATCGTCGAGGCGCCCGGTGGGAAGCCCGGCGAGAAGGTCGACGTCCTGATCATCTTCGAGCCCGGTGGGCAGCTCAAGATCAAGGACGGCTTCACGTTCGTCGAGAAGAACGACACGGGTCCGAGCGTTCAGGACCTCGATACGTCGAAGAAGAAGTAGCGGCAGCCGCGCTGCGCTCGCCTCAGGAGAAGTTGAGGCGGAACAGCTGCTGGCCGAGAAGCACGAAGGACTCGTGGCCGACGGCGCGCTCGCCGTTGACCTTCACAAAGGTGCCGTTCGAGCTCCCGAGGTCGATCAGGAAGACGCGACCATCGCGCAGCGTCACGCGAGCGTGCAGGCCGGAGACGTAGCCGTCGTCGGGGAAGTTGATCTCGCCGCGCTCGCGGCCGAGCGTGCAGCTCTCGCCGAGGAGCGGGAACGCAGCGCCCGTGATCTCGCGGCCGATGATCACGGTCAGCTTTCCCCAGAAGCCCGGGTTCGGGCTGCCCATCAGCTCCGTGCCGTCGGCGGTAGGCTCCGGCGATCCGATCAGCTCGAACCGCAGCAGCTCCTGGCCGATACGAATGATCTGGCCGCTCGTCAGCTCTTCCTCGGCGGTCATCTTCACGAAGACGCCGTTGAGGCTGTCGAGATCGCGGACCATCGCGTTCATCCCGCGGATGTCGAGCTGGGCGTGAACGGGCGACAGGTAGCCGTCGTTCTCGAACACCGGGCCAAAGCTGCGGCCGAGCTTGTTCTCGCCCTGGCGAAGCTCGTGGGTTCCACCCTCGGTGCCGTCAGGGCGGATCAGAGTCATCGAGAGGCGGCCGCGCTGCGGCGCGACGATCGGCGCCGAGCCGGGACCGGGCGGCATTGGCATCTGAGCGACGCCCGAGCCCTCGTCCATGCGGAATCCGCACGTTCCACAGAACC
>JAYUYE010001115.1:0-2657 GCA_043752985.1 Myxococcales bacterium | reverse complement strand
CCGCGCCTCGACCAGGGCGGCGCGCGCGGCTGGCTCGGCGGACGCAACGGAGGTCTGATTCGGGATGAGGATCGTGGCGGTCGTGCCCTGGCCGACGATGCTCTTGTAGTCGAGCGTGCCGCCGTGCTGCGTGATCACGCTCTGCGCGAGCACGACACCAAGCCCGGTTCCGTTGGGGCGCGTGGTGAAGAACGAGGTGCCGAGCCGCTCGAGATCTTCGGCGGAGATGCCCCGACCGCTGTCGCGGACCTCGAGCGTGACACCCGCGGCGCCGCCGCGAACGCGGAGCACGACGCGGCCGCCATTCGGCGTGGCTTCGATTGCATTGGACACGAGGTTGATGAGCGCCTCCTTGAGGCGACGCGGATCGCCTTTCACCGAGGTGACAGTGCCTACGAGCTCGAGCATGACGCCCGCTTGATCGGCGCGGCCGGCCAGGACGTCGAGAACATCGCGCGCGATCGCGGCGAGGTCGACCTTCTCCGGCTTGAGGTCCTCGAGCGGGCGCGAGAACGAGAGATACTCGTTGAGGATCGTCTCCATCCGGCTGATCTCCGACGCGACGACGGCAAGCCGCTCCTGGGTGCGCTCGCTCTCCGGCGTGCGCGACACGAGCTGGCACAGGCCCTTGATCGAGGCGAGCGGGTTCTTGAGCTCGTGGGCGACCTTCGCGCCAACCGACTGCAGGCGACGCAGCTGAGCGACCGCCTCGCTGACGCGCTCCTCGCGGAGGCACGCCATCGAATCACCGGCGCGGTTGCTCATGGCCGTGAGCTTGCCGACCAGGAGGTGGAGCATGAACAGGTTCCAGCCGAGGCCGAGCAGGATCGAGATCGTGTAGTGCGTGGTCGGCAGTGATGGGCCGAGAAGCGACTGCGGAAGACAGATCATCGCGAAGATCAGGAGCCCGTTGCCGACTGCCGTCCACCGCGCCACCGGGTAGGGGCCGAAGAACAGGAGCGAGATGATCGAGGGCATGACCACGCTCGGCAGGAACGGCGAGTGGACGCCGCCGGTCACCGCTGCAGAGCCGACCATGAAGATCTGCGCGAAGACGCTCATCCGGATGAACGAGCGCTCGACGTCATGTGGTTCGCGACGGGTCTTCGGCGTCATCAAACGGTGGACGAGCGCAAACAGCACGTAGAGGCCCGCGAGCGCGCCAACGCGCCATACCGGATAGTCCGCGTGCAAGAACACGCCGAGCACGGCCATCTGCACGAAGCCGCCGAGGCCGAGCATCACGCGCGTGGTCTTGCTCGCCTCCTCGAGAAAAAACTGATTGCGATGGTCACGCCACACCGCGTCCGGTGACGTCGACTTCGCGATGATCTCGGGCACGGCACGATCCTGTGCGAGTGACGTGCCAGCTGCGTCATCCTGCGACCTCATGCCTCGACTCTAGCCCGAACGGTGGTTTGCACGGCTGCGGATTGAAACGTGACCGGCGATGTCACGTTTCGTGACCGTCGGCTGTACGGCAGACCGACAGATCTGCGGCGCATTCTCGTGTGCCGGTGGTCTGGCGTCGTGGCACGCCCGGTGCTTTGGTCTACCGCATGACACTGCGCCTCAGCCTCGCGCTCGCACTTCTGGCCGTCGTCCCCGCGGTGGCGCAGCCCGCGCAGCCCCAGCCGGCCGACGACATGGCCGAGTTCGAGAAGGAGCTCAATGCGCTGTTCTCCGCCGGTGGACTGACCTCGGATCAGGCCGCGCAGCGCGCGAGCAAGGTGTCGCCGTCGGTCCGTCGTAGCTCCGCGCGGATCGAGGTCGCGATCGCGCAGGCCCAGGCGGCCGAGCTGGCGCGCGTTCCACAGCTCGGAGGGTCCCTGGGCTACACGCGGCTGTCGCCGATCGATACGCCGGTGTTCGGGGATCCGAGCACGGGAATGGCGTTCGCGTTCCCGGTCTTTCTCAACCAGTACTCCGCCCAGGCGCGTGCGTCGATCAACCTCTCCGACTACGTGCTCCGCTACCCGAAGCTGATCGCCGCGGCGCGGCTCGGTGAAGAGGTTGCGCGCGTGAGTAATCGCTCGTCCGCGGTCAACGCCGGGCAAGAAGCGCGGGTCGCGTACTACGAGTGGGTCCGCGCGAAGCTCCAGACCTTGATCGCGAAGCGTCAGCTCGAACAGGTCCGGACGACGCTGCGCCAGGTGCGCGCGCTCGCCGAGGTCCAGCGGCTGTCGCGGGCGGACCTGATGCGCGTCGAGTCCAATGAAGCAGTGGCCGAGCAGGCGGCGATCCAGTTGCAGAACCTCGCGGTCCTGCGCGAGGAACAGGTCCGTCTTCTGATCGATGCCCCGGAGGATCAGACCCTCACCATCGGGGAAGATATCCGCATCGACATCACAGCGCCGGGCGCCAGCAAGCTCAACGAGTTGCTCGGTACGGCGAAGGCGCAGCGGCTCGACTTCAAGGTGCTCACCACCGGCATCGAGGCGAAGGAGAAGCAGCGGGATGCGGAGCGCGCGAGCTTGTATCCGCGGCTGTCCGCGTTCGGGCAGGTCGACTACGCAAATCCCAACCAGCGGATCTTTCCCGCCGAGGACAAGTTCAATTTGACGTGGGCCGTCGGCGCGCAGATCACGTGGACGCTCAACGAGACTCTGCTCGCGAAGACCACGGATCGTCGGCTGCGTGGTGAGACCAACGAGCTG
>JAYUYE010001114.1:0-2661 GCA_043752985.1 Myxococcales bacterium | reverse complement strand
GGGTCAGGAACGCGATCACGTCGTGACGCGTGGTCGCCTCGATCGCGAGGATTCTCTGGGGGTCGAGCTTGCCGGCCGCGGCGGCGTGCACCGTGTCGGCGGTACCAGCAGGCACGGTGCCGGCCTTCTCCATGGCGCGACAGGCGGCGAGCTCGATGTCGAGCCACAGCTCGAATCGATACTTGTCGTCCCACAGCGCGGCAAGCTCGGGTCGACTATAGCGAGCGATCACGGGGCCGTTCTACCACAGCCTCCGACGGGCTCACCGTCGTGCGAGGAACCAGATCGCGAGCGTGACGATCGATGCGAGGATCACCGCCACCGACCCCCAGATCACGTTGTCGCGGAGGCGGCGGGAGCGGACCTCACGGGGATCACGGGGCGGCGCGAGGTTCCCCATCCCGCGCGCGGGCGTCTGGTGGATCTCCGAGATCGCGCGCAGCTTGACGACCGGGAGCACGCGTTGCGCCTTCTCGGCCTTCTCGAGGTCCGCCGGCGTCTTCATCGAGATCACGCGCATCGGCTCGCTGCGGTCGTGGGGCGGTGGCTCGGCGGCCGGCTGGATCACCGACGGATACGGGGCCGCCAGGGGAAGCGCACGCGGGTTCGCGGCGCGGGGCGCGGGTCCCGCGGCGCCGTCGTGCCCGCGCTGGGTCGGAGCCTTGGTGCGGCGCGCCGTATCGTCCGCGCGGTTCTTGCCTTCGTCGTGGCGGCCGAGGCCTTCGACCCGCGTCAGCGCCTCCGTGCTCGACGGCTTTGCGCCGCGCGCCGCGTCCTTTGGCGCCCACTTGTTGGTCCGGCTGATGTCGTCGATCCGGCCGTGCGGATCGAAGCTCGACGCCCCCCGCGGCTTCGGGGGCCGCGGATCATCGTGGCGGACCGGTGGCAACGCCGCGATCACGTCGGCGACGACCGGCTTGGCGCCTGGAGGCACCGGCGTGCGGTTGTCGTTGAGTCGACCGCGCGGATCGAACTGCGCCGGGCGATCGCGCGCGCCGGTGGGCACCCCGGGATCGATGGTCGTCGGGAGTGCCTCGTCGAACTTGTCGTCGTCGTGCGCGCTCATCGCCCCGTGGATCCGAAGCCCCCGGCGCCGCGCTCCGTTGCGTCGAGCTCGTCGACCTCGAGCAGCTCTGCTTGTACGACGGGTGCGATCACGAGCTGCGCGATCCGGTGCTTCGGTTCGATCGTCACCGGTTCGCTGCCGTGGTTGATGAGGAGAATGGTCACCGGGCCGCGGTAGTCCGCGTCGATCGTCCCGGGTGAATTGACGACGGTGATGCCGTGGCTCTTCGCGAGTCCGGACCGGGGGCGAACCTGCCCCTCGAAGCCCGGCGGTAGCGCGAGCGCGAGGCCCGTCGAGATCGCGACGCGCTCACCCGGCGCGATGACGATCGGGGCATCGATCGCCGCGCACAGGTCGAGCCCCGCCGCATGCTCGGTCATGTACGCCGGGATGACGGCGTCGGGACGCAGCTTCTTGATCTGCAAGCGCGGACGCATCGCCTCTCATCGTAGCCGAAAACCCGTGCTGCGTTTGCACCCATGACCTGTGTCGCGTGCGGTGGAGCAGCCGGCGAGCCGGTGATGTAGTCGTGAACTTCCTCGCGGCGCGACAGGCATATCTTGCCGTCGCCGCTTTGCTCTGACGAAAACCGGCCCGAAACACAGAACGGCCTCGATTGCTCGAGGCCGCGACCCATCAGCTGACGTGAATCAGATGATGTAGTTGTGAACTTCCTCGGGACCGGGGTTCGCCTCGAGTGCCTCGCGGCGCGACAGGCGAATCTTGCCGTCACGGTCGACCTTGATGCACTTCACGATGACCTCGTCACCCTCCTTGAGAACGTCCTCGACGGAGCGGATGCGCTCCTTCGAGACTTCGGAGATGTGCAGGAGGCCGTCGGTGCCGGGGATGATCTCGACGAACGCGCCGATCTCGACGATCTTCTTGACGACGCCATTATAGAACTGGCCGACCTCGGGCTCCATCGTGAGCCCGCTGATCAGCGCCTGCGCCTGCTCGATCGCCTTCGAGCTCGACGACGCGATCGACACGACACCCGAGTCGTTGATGTCGATCTGCGCGCCGGTCTGCTCCTGGATCGCGCGGATGGTCTTGCCACCCGGTCCGATGATGTCGCGGACCTTGTCCGGCTTGACGATGACCGTCACGATGCGGGGCGCGTAGACGCTGACCTCGTCGCGAGCTGCCGACAGAGCGGAGTCCATCTTGTCGAGGATGTGGAGGCGGCCGGCCTTCGCCTGCGCGAGCGCCTTCTCGAGGATCTCGCGGGTCAGACCGTCGACCTTGATGTCCATCTGGAGCGCGCACACGCCGCGGCGAGTCCCCGTGACCTTGAAGTCCATGTCGCCGAGGTGATCCTCGTCGCCAAGAATGTCGGACAGGATGACGTAGTCATTGCCTTCCTTCATCAGACCCATTGCGATGCCGGCGACGGGCGACTTGGTCGGCACGCCTGCATCCATGAGTGCGAGCGAGCCGCCGCAGACCGACGCCATCGATGACGACCCGTTGCTCTCGAGGATCTCCGATACGACGCGAACCGTGTACGGGAAGTCCTCGTACACCGGGACGATTGCCTCGACCGAGCGCTCGGCGAGGAAGCCGTGGCCGACCTCGCGGCGCGACTGGCCGCG
>JAYUYE010001113.1:0-2668 GCA_043752985.1 Myxococcales bacterium | reverse complement strand
CCCTGCTCGATGTGATCGTCGTCGACCTCCGCGCGTTCCGGAGCGCGAATGACGCGAACCGCGGCGAGGTCGGCACGATGATGGGCGCGGCGCAGGCGCGGTGGCTTGTCGACGCACTCGCGCGCTCGACCGCTCGCTGGAAGATCGTCGCGTGCGATCAGCCGCTCGCGCTGGTGATCGGCGATGGCCCCGGTGATCTGCGGCAAGAGGGCTACGGCAATGGCGACGGCGCGCCACTCGGGCGCGAGCGCGAGCTGGCAGGTGTGCTGGCCGAGCTGAAGCAGCGGAACGTCCGCGATGTCGTGTGGCTCACGGCCGATGTGCACTACGCGGCTGCGCATCACTTCGATCCCGCGCGCGCGACGGGCGCTGACTTCACACCGTTCTGGGAGTTCATCGCGGGCCCGATCCACGCGGGCACGTTCGGGCCGAACCCGCTCGATCCCACATTTGGTCCCGAGGTCCGCTTTCAGTGGGCTCCGCCCCCGGGCACGGGGAACCTCGCGCCGTGGGATGGCCTGCAGTCATTCGGTACCGTCGACGTCCGCGCCGATGCGCTGCACGTTGCGCTCGTCGGGATCGATGGCAGGCGGCGATTCGAGATCGAGCTGCCGCGCAGCTAGGCGCCGCCGGCGTTCGCGAGCTGGGTCCCGCGCTCGCCCTTACAGTCTGCGATCATACGCAGCCCCGGTCCGCGGTCATGGACATTCTCGCGGGCGTCACGCGTCGGCCCAGTTGTCGGCGATCCCGATGTCGACCTCGAGCGGCACGCTGAGCTGGATCACGCCTTCCATCTCCGTCTTCAGCACGGCGCCGATCGCCTCGGCGTGCGCGGGCGGCGCCTCGAACACGAGCTCGTCATGCACGGTCAGCAACATCCGCGCGGGCAGCTTGTCGGTCGCGATCCGGCGCGCGGTCGCGAGCATCGCGAGCTTGATGATATCCGCACCAGCGCCCTGCATCGGCGTGTTCTGCGCGACGCGCTCGGCAGCGTGCCGCGCCTGCGGGCTCTTCGACATCAGGTTTGGAATTGGCCGCCAGCGCCCGAGCAGCGTGCGTGCCCCGCCCTGCGCGCGCGCGAGGGTGACGATGTCTTCCATGAACTTGTGAATCGTGGGGAATCGCTGGAAGTAGCGCCGCGAATACTCGCCCGCTTGCTGGCGCGAGATCTCGAGCGTGCGCGCGAGGCCGAAGTCGGACTGACCGTAGGACAGGCCGTAGTTCACGGCCTTCGCGATCCGTCGCTGCTCCGAGGTGACGCTCTCGCGCGGCACGTCGAACACCTCGGAGGCGGTCTGCGTGTGGACGTCGACCTTGTCGCGGAACGCGGTGCACAGCTTCGCGTCGCCCGACAGGTGCGCGAGGATCCGCAGCTCGATCTGCGAGTAGTCCGCTGCGATCAGCACCTTCCCCGGCGCCGCGACGAAGCCCTTGCGGATGCGCTGCCCGAGCTCGCTGCGGATCGGAATGTTTTGGAGGTTCGGATCCTGCGACGAGATCCGACCGGTCTCGGCAACGACCTGATTGAACGACGTGTGCACGCGCCCCGTCTTCGGCGACACGAGCGGCGGCAGCGCATCGAGGTACGTGCCCTTGAGCTTCGAGATCTCGCGGTGCTCGAGGATCGGCGCGATGATCGGATGTGTCTCGAGCAACGCCTCGAGCGTCTCGGCCTCGGTCGACCAGCCAGTCTTCGTGCGGCGCACACCCTTGGTGTCGAGTCCGAGCTTGTCGAACAGGATCTCGCCGAGCTGCTTCGGTGAGCCAATGTTGAACTCGCCGTGCGGCTGCGCGGCGTCGAAGATCTTGCGCTCGAGATCCGCGAGGCGCGCCGAGACTTCCGCGCCGAGCTTGCGGAAGTGAGCGACGTCGATGTGAATGCCGATCTGCTCGATCTCGGCGAGCAGCTTGGCGACCGGCAGCTCGACGTCGCGATACAGCGACCCGAGCCCGCTCGCCTCGAGCCGCTTCGGTAGCTCGTCTGCAATCGGCAACAGCGTGTGGGCGATCGCGCCCGCCCATGGCGCTGCCCGCTCGACCTCGATGCCCTCGAGCGTGACCTTCGCACGGCCCGCAATGGTCGCCCGGACGGGCAGCAGCACGCCGCCGAGCCGCTGCGCGATCGATTCGGCCGGCTCGGCTTCCGCCGTGGGATCGAGGAGGAACGCCGCGAGCATCGTGTCCTCGACGACGCCTTCGACCGTGACGCCACCGAATGCATGGTCGCCCGCGAACGTGCGGATCAGCTTCTTCGCATCGTGCGTGACCTTCTCGATCGCCCGATCGCGCAACACGTCGAACAGTGGCTCGAGGTCGCCGCGCGGAGGAGGTGCGGGTGCACCGATGTAGCGGTGTCCGAGTGGGATGTACGCGGGCGCGAGGCCCTTGACCGCGACCACGAGCGCGACGAAGCCGGCCTTCTCCGGCCGCTCGGGGTCAAGCTCGACGAGGATCGCCATTCGCTTCGCCGCGCGGATGTTCGCGGCGAGCTCCGCGATCGCATCACCGCGCGTCACGATCCGCGGCTCCGGCGCGACGTCGAGAGCCGTGAGCACCGTGGTCTCTGGCGCGGGCACGATCACCACGTCCTCGCCCGGCGGCATCCGGACCTTGACCTTCTCGACGAGCAGGTTGAACTCGAGCTCGGTGAACATCTGCAGCAGCAGCG
>JAYUYE010001112.1:0-2668 GCA_043752985.1 Myxococcales bacterium | reverse complement strand
TTGGGTGAGTCGTCGGTGTTGTGACTGATGACGAACGTGCGTGGTACGACCCGTCCATGAAAAGACTGCTTCTGGTGGTGCTGGTCGCGTGCGGCGGTGGCCGGCCGGTCTCTGCGCCTGCGCCTGCACCTGAAACGAGGATTCCGGTCGAGGAAGCACGTGCGCCAATGACTCCGCCTGACGTCCCGAAACCTCGCACCGCCACGGGCACGCCGAGGACAGATCTGATTTCGCGCAGCGTCTTGTTTGGGAATCCCGACCGCGTCGATGTGCGGATCTCCCCCGACGGCACCCAGCTATCGTGGCTCGCGCCCAAGGACGGCGTGCTCAACCTGTGGGTCGCGCCGGCCGGGAAGCTCGATCAGGCAAAGGTCGTGACCGCGGAGACCAAGCGTCCCCTGCGCATGTACACGTGGGCGTACACGAGCAAGCACCTGCTCTACATGCAGGACATCGGGGGCGACGAGAACTTCCACGTGTTCCGTGTCGACCTCGCCGACGGTAAGGCGACCGATCTGACGCCGTATCCCGCTGCCCGCGCGGAGATCGCCGCGTTGTCGGAGAAGCAGCCGAACAAGCTTGTGGTCTCGGTCAACAACCGCGATCCGAAGGCTATGGATCTGCTCAGCGTGGACCTGTTGACCGGTACCTCGACGATGCTCGCGGAGAACACGGAAGGATTCCTCGGCATCACGGTCGATCTGGAGCTGCGCCCGCGAATCGCGACGAAGAAGCTGCCGAACGGCGACACCCAACTGTTCACGAGCGACGGCAAGGGTGCGCCCGCCTGGAAGCTGTTCGACACGATCGCATTCGAGGATGCCGATACGACCAGCATCCTCGCGGTCGCGCCGGGCGGCAAGAGCGTCTACCTGCAAGAGACGCGTGGCCGCGACACCGGTGCGCTCGTCTTGCAAGACCTCGCGACCAAGAAGCAGAAGGTGCTCGCCCAGGACTCGCGTGCAGATGTCGGCGGCGTGATCTCGCATCCGAAGAAACACACCATCCAGGCAGTTTCGTTCACCTACGAGCGCTTGAAATGGAAGGTGCTCGACAAGTCGATCCAGCGCGACCTCGACGCACTCGCGAAGCTCGATGGCGGTGAGGTCTCGATCTCATCGCGCACGCTCGACGACAAGACGTGGATCGTGTCGACGACCTCGGAGCAGCACCCTGGGCGCTACTACGTGTGGAACCGCAAGACGCAGAAGGCAACGTTCCTGTTCGCGGCGCACGCTGCGCTCGAGGAGCAGCCGCTCGTGAAGATGCACCCGGTCGTCATCAAATCCCGCGACGGGTTCGATCTCGTCAGTTACCTCAGCCTCCCGAGCTCCGCGGATCCCGACGGGGACGGCAAGGCGAACAGCCCGGTGCCGATGGTGTTGCTCGTCCATGGTGGGCCATGGGGCCGCGATGGCTGGGGCTACGACCCGTTCCATCAGCTGCTCGCGAATCGTGGCTACGCAGTACTGTCGGTGAATTTCCGCGGCTCGACGGGGTTCGGCAAGAAGTTCATGAACGCCGGCAACCTCGAGTGGGGCAAGAAGATGCACCTCGACCTGCTCGACGCCGTGGAATGGGCCGTCGCTTCGAATGTCGCGCCGAAGGGCAAGATTGCGATCATGGGTGGCAGCTACGGTGGCTACGCAACGCTCGTCGGGCTCGCGATGACGCCAGATGTGTTCGCATGTGGCGTCGACATCGTCGGGCCGTCGAACATCCTGACGCTGTTCGCCTCGATCCCACCGTACTGGGCACCATTCCTCGCGTTCCTCAAGGCGCGCGTCGGTGATCCCGATACCGCCGAAGGCAAGGCGCTGGTCGTCGCTGCATCACCACTCACCCACGCCGCGAACATCAAGCGACCATTGCTGATCGCGCAGGGGGCCAACGATCCGCGCGTCAAGCAGGCGGAGTCGGAGCAGATCGTGGCGGCGATGAAGAAGCACGGCCTCCCGGTGACGTACGCCCTGTTTCCCGATGAGGGTCATGGCTTCGCGCGCCCGGAGAACAACATCGCGTTCATCTCGATCGCGGAGGCGTTCCTGTCGGCGCACCTCGGCGGGTTCTACCTGCCGGTGTCGAAGGAACAGCTCGAGGCGTCGTCGATGAACATCAAGGACGGTCGCGAGGGCATCCCGGGCCTGTAGGCTCGCGAACCGTCACCGCCCGTTCGCCAGCAGGTTGATCGGGACGGTCCCGATTTCATCTTGCGCTGTCGGGGTCGCTCGCAAATCGCAGCCATCGTTCGACCGTTTAGAGTGACGGGGCGGAAATCCGTACTCAGCTAGTCGGATCTCCAGCTCGTTGTCATTTGCGATGTCGAACGGGTAGCAGCGTTCTGACCTACCGCTCCATCGCGCATGCATCTTCTTCGTCGAGCTCCTCGAGATCGGGGCCGGCGAGCCATCGCTTGACGAGGTGACCGTTCGGACGCTTGCCGATGTGGGGCTCGAGGTACGCGCGCCGGTGTTGCATCGTGCGCGTGGTGTTAGCGTTCGCGATGAAACGGCTCTCGCCCATCTCCCACGGCTCGCGGTACGCGCCGACGCGCACGTCGACCTGACGTAGGAACGTGCGCTGCCCTTCCGCTGGCAATGCGCGGCGCACTGCGCGATTGACCGATCCTTGCACGAGGTCCCAATTGGTCGCGAGGTCGACGGTGTTC
>JAYUYE010001111.1:0-2670 GCA_043752985.1 Myxococcales bacterium | reverse complement strand
CGTCGGCGATCACGGCCGCATCCGGCCTGTACGCGTACTCCGCCGCGCGGCGCGGCTCGTAGAAGGATGGCAGAGGGAGAGGAGTCGTCGTTCGAGCTTGCTTGGTCACGATCATTCCTTTCAGGTGAGCTGCATGCGGATCGCGTCACGCCAACGGACCGCGTCGATTCCACTCGGAGACAGGGCCAATCGATCGCCGGGGCCGACCACGGCGGCGGTCTCGGCAAACGTTCGGGTCTGGGTGATCACGCCCTGGACGATCTCGATCCGGGCGAGGCCCTCGTCGGTCGGGACGAACAGGTGGGGGCCTGCGGTACATGCACCGCCGATGCCGGCGATCCACGGAGCGTCGGCGAGCTGGGTGGTCGCGAGCACCTGCGCGTTCGCGTCGATCACGACACACGTGGTCACGAGACGGCCTGCGTCGACGGTGGTCAGCCATAGCCAGGCACGGTCGTCACCGATCGTCGCGTGCGCATCGACGAGCTGGCCGCGAAGCCGAGGCAGCGCGACGCGATCATCGAGCACCCCACGTTCGGGGCGGAACATGAAGCCGACCGCATAGCCGCCGGCGCGATAGAAGCCGATGCCGAGCCTGGCGCCACACCATGCACGGGTCTGGCCGGCGAGCACGCCACCGATACGCTCGGCGCCGAGCCGCGTGGTTCGCCACAGCGCACCGGCATCGAGCCACACGCGCGTGCGAGATGCGGTGTCCGGACCACTGACTTCGTACGCCGCGGCATCGACCTCGGTGACGCCGATCGTCGTCCAGCGCAGACGGCCACGCACGATCGCGGGCGGCAGATGCGCCGCGGTTTGGCAGGTCGGGCACCGCACGCGGCCGTGCTCGTCACCGCACGTCGAGCATGCGCGCAAGCGGAGTCGTTCGAGCGCAGTGCGCGGAAAGACACCGCGCTGGTCACGCTCGAACACGGCGCGAAACACCTCGGTGATCTCGTCGGGCAGGATCGCGAGGGAGCGCGCCGCGCGCGGATACAGGATGTCGGCAGTGAACACGCTGAGCCGGCGCAGTGCACGCAGGAGCGGAGGACAGCGGTTGGCCGGATTCGTTGGCTGGTGCACGCCACCCCACGGCCCGACGCCAAGCAAGGATCGGAGCGCCATCACCGCAAAGGCGAACCAGTCGCTCGCAGGATCATGCGGGCGTACGGGCACGAGCTGCTGTGGTGTACACAGCCGCGGATCGACGAACCGCTCGCTGAACATCGAGCACGTGAAGCCGCTGAACTGGTAGCTATCGACGTCGATCAAGTGAACGCTTCGCCCATCGACGAGGACGTTGAGATCGTTGCAGTCACCGATCACCACGCCTGCCGCGTGCAGTGCGGTGATCGCGTCATGGAGCGAGAGCAGCGTTCCGACGACGGTGTCGCCGTCGATCGGATTCTCGCGTCGCCACCGCGGCTCGCCGAAAGCGTGCAGCGCCACGCCCGCGACCTTTGGCATCAGATAGCCGACGACCTGCGCCGAGCGCTTGCCGGCGAGCGCGAGCCCGCACGGCGTGACGATCGAAGCCGGCAATCGACCCGGCAGGGCGCGCAACTTCGCCGGAGCCTCGTCGAGCCGGCGCCGCGCGGCGGCCTGCGCATCGGGCATGCCGTCGTAGTCGGGGTGGTCCGCGGGCTTCCACCACTTGAGCACGCGCCCGTCGCTGAGGTCATAGACCTCCGCCTCGCCGCCTTGCCCGAGCAGCGCCGCAGGCGTCAGCGTGTGCTGCACTCCATCGATCCACGCACGGCGATTCATGACGGCTCCTCGCTGACCCAGCGCAGGACCGCGATTGCGCCGTCATCCTGCAGTGCAGCGGGAGTCCGGACCGTGCGGCGCTCGGCCCAATCGACACGCTCGGTGCCGCGCGCGAGGACCGCGAGCTGGCGACGCAGCGCATCCGGGTGACGCAGCCAGCGATCCGCGTCGCCGGTCAACGTCTCGAGGCCGAGCTCGGCGACGCCGTCGGTCGCGATGGTCACGCTGCCGGCGCGGGTCTGCGCGGTCTCGAGGTGAGCGCGTGCACGAGCTGCCGGACCGCCGTCGTCGCGTCCAGCGAGCAGGTCGTATCCGAGGTACGGCGGCTGGTTGTCCGCGAATGGACCGAGCACGCGCGGCGGGGACGCAGCGAGATCGCAACCGGCGATCGCATACACCCCGTCACCGATCGCCCACACCGCGACCTCATCGCCCGCGACCGCGGCCGCGATGATCGTGAACAGAAACTGCTCGTGGACGATCTGCTCGCGCTCACCGGACATTGCATCGACCAGTCGCGAGAGCGCCGCGCAAACCTCGGCGCGCATCGCGTCCCACAGCGCCGGGTCGGACGGCCGCGCGCCTGCCGCGAGCTGTGCGGAGAGCGCCGCGATCACGAGCTGCGCGCCGAGCCGAGCACCGACCTCGGAGCTCCCGCCCGATCCACACCCGTCGCACACGACGATCGCGCCGAGTCCCGCGCCGCCGCTCCCCTCGCCGCCGGGCCCCGCGTCAGCGAACCGCGCACCCGTCCATGCCGCCGCAGCGTCCTGGCCGTTGCGGGCGCTGCGCAGGTGACGCGCGCCCGTGACGGCGGCGGCTGCCCCGCGCATGTTCGAGTTCGTGTTCATCTAACACTTTAATAGTGTCAAACACACACGATGTCAAGAACCGCCCGGT
>JAYUYE010001110.1:0-2670 GCA_043752985.1 Myxococcales bacterium | reverse complement strand
TGATCCGGCCATCGATCTGCAGCGTGCCACCGGCGACGAGATAGATGCTGCCGCCGGAGTCGCCACCGGGTCCCGGTTTCGTACCGCCTCCGGTCTGGCCGCGACAGCCAGCGCGGACGAACGGTGACGACACCGTGCCGCCCGACGCTCCGCCACTGCTGCTCATGCCGCCGCCGCCCGCACCACCACGCGTCTTGAAGCTGCCGCCCGCACCACCGCCACCGCCGCCACCATCGCCACCGGCTGGAGTGCCGGCCTGGCACATTCCGACGTTCGCACCTGCGCCTCGCGTGCCGCCGGAGACCGACGATGCATCGAGCGTCGCGCCGATGGCGATCGTCAGATCCTGGGTGGCTACGATCGCGAGCGGCCGATCACCGATCACGCGCACCGTGCCGTTCGCGCTGACCATGGTGCCCGACACCACGCAGAGATTCGGCGCCGTGACGCTAGGCGCGAGCACGAAGCCCCCCGCGCACGTCGTCGTGTTGATCGTCCCGCTCAGCGTGAGCGGCGCCGAGGGCATCGTCGGCAGACAGATCTGGTACGCGCCGCTGCCGCCGAAGCAGAGGTCGACGTTGACGTCGAACGCGAACGCATCCGCGAGCTGCGTGTCGGGCACGTACGCATCGAGCATCGGGCCGGCATCGTTGGAGGCGTCGATCGCGGTGCCACCCTGGACGGTGAACCCGCACCCCGCCACCCACAGGAGAATCACGCTCCGCCGCATCTCGGGATTATACGTCAGAATTCAGACTGGAATCCGGCAGAGAATTTGGGCCTTCCGGCCTGGGAACCGTCGAGGGGAAACGCGAGGTCGAAGCGAAACAGCTCGCGGGAGGTCTGGGGTAGCAGCATGCGAAATCCCACACCCGCGTCCTGGTGGAGCTGCAAGTTCTTGAGTGTATCGGCCGCACCGCCGACCTCGTAGAACACGACTCCGCCGAGGCGCAGGACCCACAGGCTTGTGGGGATCGAGCGCGCTTCGATCTGCGTCCCGAAGACGCGCTCGCCAAAGAACTGGTTGATTCCAAAGCCGCGCAGACCGTTGTCCGATCCGATCGTGAAGAACCCTCGCCGGCGCTCGTTCCAGCGCGTTCCGAGCGTGCTCTCCATGATGACCCGCGCGTAGCGCAGGTTCGGCGTGACGAGCCGCATCGAGACCGACGCTCCGTTGTCGCGGAATTCGCCATCCTGATAGCGGGTCGAGTACGCGGCGCCCACGCGGATCGACCCGTCACGCGCGATCGGCAACGTGTACCCACCACCCAGACCGCCACGCTGAAAGTTGTCATCCGAGCCGAGCAGCTTCAGACCGAAGCCGGCTGACGCCTCGAGGTCGGGGCCAAGCCGGAGATCCTCCGCGAGATCGTAGGTCGACACGTTGCTGCGCGTTCGGTACCGCGGCGTGAACAGCGCATACGAAACGAATGGTGCCGAGTCGACCTCGGACGGGGGCAGCACGCGCGCGATGAACGGCTCGCGCTGTTCGACCGTGCCTGGAAAGCCGTCGAGCAGGCGTGGCTTCGTGCTGTCGAGCGAGTGACCGAACGACACCTGCTGCTTCACCTTCGTTCCGAACTGGCGGACCGCGGATGCGGTGACGCTCCATCGGCGTTGCCGGTAGATGAACGGCAGCTTCTCGTCGTCGGGCGTGATTGCCGCGGTCTCGCGATTGAGGAGGACGCACTCCGTGGCGCCCAGTGCGCAGCGGACCTGCCGCAAGTTTGTGCCCTCGAACCGGCGCTCGGTTGCGTAGCGATGCGTGAAGTTGACGCCACCGCCCCACTTGCTCGACAGCTGCCACAACGTCTTCCGCAGCGACACCGTGCTCGAGCTTCCCTCGGTGTCGATGTCGCCATCGAACAGCGACGAGCGGTTGACGATCGCGTTGACCCGCGATCGCAGCTCGAGATGCTCGCCGAGGAAGTTCTTGTCGATGAACAGCGGCCCGGTCTCGATCTTGCCCTGGTCCATTGTCAACGCCAGTGCGACGACGAGGCGGCGGCCGAGGAAGTTGTTCTCCGACAGCGACATCGAGAGATCGGTGAGCTCGCCTTCCTGGATGGTGTACTGCGTGTTGAGCCGCAGGCTCCAGATGTCGCGCGTGACGACGAGGACGTCGACCTTTCCCGCTGCGGCGGACTTCACCGGCAACACGACGACCACCGAGCTGAAGAGCGGATCGCGGAGCCGGCGCGCTGTCTCCTCGATTCGTTCCTGCGTCCATGCCTCCCCCTCTTCCACGATGACCTCGCCGCGCAGCACGTCCGGCCGGGTCGTGCGGTGGAAGAAGTTGAGTAGCCGCAACAGGCGATTCTTCTCGGCGAACACTTCCTCGGTGTAGATGCGGATCTTACCGATCTGCTTGCCCCACGGAGCGGGCTCGAGCTCGAGGCCCGCCGCACTGATGACCCTCAGCGTACTCTGCCGCTCGAGGCTACCGAGCGTCGCGAGCCAGTCGCAGCTCGGATCGCGCGCTGCGCAGATCTGTTCTGCGATCGCGCGGTCGATCTTGGCAGTGCTCGTCACCTTCGGAAGTGGACCGACGGGTCTGGGCACTGTCGCGAGTGGCTCGGGAACCGGGGCAGGCGTCGGCGTCGGAAGCTGCGGAGCGCTGGGATCCCCCGGCGTGGGATCCGCGGCTGGCTCGGGCACCGGCGTGGGTGC
>JAYUYE010001109.1:0-6727 GCA_043752985.1 Myxococcales bacterium | reverse complement strand
TCGCCGTCAAGCTACTCAAGCCGCACCTCTCGGCTGATCACACGGCACTCGCGAGGTTCGCTCGCGAGGCGCGCGCCACGCTCAAGGTCGACTCGCCGCACGCGGTCAAGGTGCTCGACTTCGGCGTCACGCCGCACGGCGACTACTACATGGCTCTCGAGTATCTCGACGGGCGCACGGTGCAAAAGGAGCTCGAGGTCGATGGCCCGTTCGCGCCGCTGCGCGTGCTCCACATCGGTCGCCACGCCTTGCACGCGCTCGGTGCCGCGCATCGCTGCGGCCTCGTGCATCGCGACATCAAGCCCGACAACATCTTGCTGATGCGGGTCGGAGATGATCCCGACTACGCCAAGCTCCTCGACTTCGGCGTCGCCAAGTTGCTGCAGGGCTCGGAGGTCTCCGCGCAGTCGAACCTCAAGCTGACGCAGGCGGGCATGGTGTTCGGCACGCCCGAGTTCATGTCGCCCGAGCAAGCGTGCGGGCACCCTCTCGACGGGCGCAGCGATCTCTACTCGCTCGCCGCCACACTGTTCGCGATGTTCACGGGCTGCGGGTTGTTCGAAGGCAAGACTCCGATGGAGTGGCTCATCCACCACGCGCGCACACCGCCACCCTACCTCGCAGCACTCGCCCCCGAGCTCGCAGCATTTCCCGAGCTCGATGCGCTGATGCAGCGCTGCCTCGCGAAGCACCGCGAGCAGCGGCCGAGCACCGCCGAGGAGATGGAGCAGGAGCTCGCGCGCCTCGAGGTCTACGTTCAACGCGGCGGCGGCGCGGCAGCGTCGAGTGGCAGCAAGCCGCGGTTCCGCACCGCGATGTCTGCGTCGTCGTACTTCCAGGCGTTGCCGCCGGAGCTGGTGGAGCCTGGCGAGACGATCTTGCCGGCACTCGACAGCAGCCCGGTGATCGCACGCCACGGCAACGTACCGCTGCGCGCGCAGAGCGAGCCGCGGATCGCCGCGCTGACCGTGATGCCGGTCGAGACCGGGATGGCGCCCGCGGTGGCGCCGCGGCGGCGTGGGCTCTACTTCGCGATCGGATCGCTGATCGTGCTCGCGATGATCGGGCTCGCGGTCGGCGTCGCGGCGAGTCGGCGTGCCCGAACGACTTCGATGCCTGCGTCGATCCCTGGCGATGCCACGCAGGTCGCAATCGTCACGGACGCCGCGGCGGCCGGCGATGCGCGCGTGGCGCTCGATGCGGGTGCGGTGGGCCTTCGGCCCGATGCAGGGACCCAGAGCATCGCTCGGCTGCCACCGCGCAACCTCGAAGCGGCCGCGCATCTCAAGAATGCGGAGGCCGCGGTGCGGGCCGGCAACCGACTCGGTCAGCTCGCGGAGGCCGACCTTGCACTGAAGTCCGACCCGCGCAACGTGCGAGCGAAGTATCTGCTCGCCGACGCGCTGATCCAGGGAGGCGATCTCGACCGCGGTTGCAAGTACTTACGTGCGCTCGGGCGCAATCCGCTCGCCGTCGCGCGCGCGAAGTCCGCGAAGTGCCCCATCGATTGATTCCGCGCACGCTCGCCCCTATCCTAGCGGTCTCGCAATGGGGGCTCCTCGTCGATGACGGCAGTAGGAACGACGTCCGGCGGCCACTCCGTGCAGCGCCTCGTACCAGGCTTCCAGCTTGGCGAATACCGGCTTGGCCAACCGCTGTGGCAGCTACGCATCGCCGATGCCTACAAGGCCGACGGCCCCCACGGTCCCGCGACCATCTACGTGATCCATGCGCGGATCGCGGCGCACGCGCAGGTCCGCGATCAGATCATCGCCGGCACCCGCGCGGCCGCCGCGTTGTCCGAGCACAAGCACCTGGTCCGCACGCTCGCCGCGGGCCTGACCGGCGACATCCTGTGGATCGCGACCGAGGATGCGGATGGCTCGCTCGTCCGCGACCTGCTCGCGAAGAAGAAGCAATCCGCCGCGCGCGCCGGCAACTCGGGCCTCGGATCGCGGGCGACCGGCAACTTGATCGTGGGCGTTGCGGCCGCGCTCGCCGACGTCCATCACGGCGCGCTCGCCGATGAATCGATCATCGTGAACCGCGCGGGTCGCGTCCGCGTCACCGACCTCGCGCTCGGACCCGGCACGATCGCCGCGATGATCGCGGGCCTCGTCCCGCCGTCGAGCTCGACCGCACCGGAGGTGCTGACGGGCGCGCCGCCGAGCGGACCCGCGGATGTCTACGCGATCGGGGCTCTGCTCTACGAATGTCTCGTCGGTGCCCCCCTCGAGAAGGGTGGCCCGCGACCGAGCGAGGTCGTTCCCGGCGTCAACTCGCAGATCGACGAGCTCGTCGCGCGCGCGTGTCATCGCGAGCCCGACAAGCGATTCGGTCGCGCCGATGTTCTCGGTGAAGTCGTCGGCGAGGCGCTGAACAAGGGCGGCGCGATGATGACGTCGGCGGTGCCGACGCTGGCGCGCTCGCCATCACTCGCCGATCAGCAGGCGAGCCTCGCCACGGAGATCGCGGCCTCGGCCGCATCGTCGGCAGGAATGTCGGTCGATCGCGTGCTGCAAGCGGCGCTCGCGGACTCCACCGAGAAGTGGCTGATCAGCAAGGGCAAGCTCGACTACGGTCCGTTCTCGCTCGCCGACGTGATCGCGCAGATCGACAAGGGCGAAATCGTCACCGGCAACGTGATCATGGACAAGGACAGCGGCGCGCGCGTCGATGTCGGTCAGCACGGGTTGCTCGGTCCGATGATCGAAGCCGCGCGGCAGAAGCGCGATGACGCTCGGCGCGCGCAGGCCGAGGTCGCCGTGCAGAGCAGCGAGAAGAAGAAGGGCGTGATGCTGTACGTCCTGATCTTCCTCGGCGTGCTCGGTGCCGCGGCCGCGGTGTACTTCGTGATCAAGGCGGTGAAGGGCGACAGCGCCGAGAAGAAGGTCGAAGGCATCGCGGCGCTCGACGGCGCATCGCTGAAGGTCACGGTCTCGATGCCGAAGGCGCCACCGAAGCGCATCGGTGGCGGCAAGCGGACCGGCGGCAGCAACCCCGGTGGCAGCCACACCAAGGGCAGCGAGGATCTGTCGCTCGATATGTCCGACGAGGACGACGGCGGCGGATCGAGCACGCTCGACATGGGCACGGTGTACAGCGTGTACTCGAAGAGGGGCGGCCAGCTCGGTGGCTGTCTGCAGAAGACCGGCGCGGGCCAGGCGAGCATCGCGATCATCATCGACGGCTCGAGTGGTCGCGTGACCCTGGTGAAGGTCGATGGCAAGCAGGCCGGCGGCGCGTGGGCGTGCCTCAACGGTGTCCTGCGCGGCATGCAGTTCCCCAAGCTCAATGGCGGCCGTACGCGCGCGGAATTCGACATCGGTATCTGACCGATGGGCGACGGACCGCAGGGACCTGTACCGCAGCGATCGCTGACGTCGCTGCGAGCGCCGACCCATCCTGATAGCCCGCGCGGCGAGCTCGCGAAGACCATCCCGCGTCGTGCGCGCGTGAGCTGGTGGCTCGGCCTCGTGTTCGCGTTCGGCTTCGCGCTGCTCGCGACGACGACGATCACCGCGGACCGCTGGCTCGGTGCACTCGGCGCAGGCGAGGTCATCTCCGGCAAGCCGGCCTCGATGACGATCCGGGTACCTGCAATGGCGGGCTTGAATACAGCGGTCGGCCGGATCGGCAACGGCGGTGTCGTGATTGCACGCGGCCAGATCGCGGACGCGGACGACGAGCGCCACGCCAGAGCGATCGCGGACGCGATTCCGCGTGGCCCCCTCCCGTACGTCGCGTTCTTCCTGCTGACGTTCGTGCTCGCCGCGATCTTCACGCACCACATGCGGCGGTCGACGCGCGGACGGCTGGTCCGCGTGCAGGTCTTCAGCCTCGTCGCGATCGTGCTCGTCGCGATCCTGGTCAAGATCATGTTGCTGCTGACGTCGCTCAGCATGCTCGTGGTCCCTGTTGCAGTGCTCGCGATCGTTCCCACCGTGGCGCTCGATCGAATCGTCGGGCTCGCGACCGGAATCCTCGCGGCGCTGACCGTCGCGCTGCTCGGACCGTTCGACGTCGGCGTCGCGATCCTGCTGCTCGTGCAGGCGGCGGTCGCCGGGCTCGTGGTCGCCGAGCATCCCAAGGATCGCTGGCGTGCGGTGGTCACCGCCGGCGCCGTGACCACGCTGTTCACCGCGGCGACCTATGTGCTGCTGACCTATCTGACCACCGGCCATGTCCCGCTGTTTCGCGATCCGCTGCACTCCGCGTGGTTCGCAGCCGCGCTCGGGCCGGCGATCGCAACGCTGCTCGCCGTTCCGATCGTCCCGCTCTATCAGCTGCTCGTCGGCGAGATCACGCGTGGCACGCTGATCGAGCTCGAGGATCTCTCGCATCCGCTGCTCCGGCAGATCGCCGAGAAGGCACCGGGCACGTGGCAGCACAGCCTGATGATGGCGAACATGGCGGAGATCGCGGCGAATGCGATCGGCGCGAGCGGCCGGCTCGTCCGCGTCGGCGCCTACTATCACGACCTCGGCAAGTCGCTGCAACCGAAGTACTTCATCGAGAACCTCGAGCCGGGCGAGACGAGCCCGCACGACCAGCTAGCGCCGGAAGTCTCGTGCGATGCGATCTTCGCGCACGTCACCGAGGGCATCGTCACCGCGCGCAAGGCCGGGTTGCACGAGCGCATCGTCGACTTCATGCACATGCACCACGGCAACGGCGTGCTCGAGTACTTCTGGGGCAAGACCAGGGAGCAGGGCAACCCCCACGGTCTGTCGGTAGAACAGTTCCGCTACCCCGGTCATCCACCGCAGAGCCGCGAAACGGCAATTCTCGCGATCTGCGACGCGGTCGAGGCTGCGTCGCGCACGCTCAAGAAACCCGATGCCGCATCGATCGATTCGCTCGTCCAGCGCATCGTCTACGGCAAGCTCCACCTCGGACAGCTCGACGAATCCGGGCTGTCGATGTCGGACTTGCGGCGAATCAGCGACTCGCTGCGCGAGACCATCCGCCACGCAAACCACGGACGCATCGAGTACCCGTGGCAGAAAGCGCAACAAGACGCGAGCGCGAGCAGGGAGACGGCCGCGCCGACGGCGACCAGTCCGCGCCTCGACTCGCTCGATCGCGCGCCCGCGCAGCGCGAGACCGTGGTCAAGGCCTCGCCGGTCGCAGACTCTGGCCGGATCAGCGACCAGCGGATCAGCGGCGAGAGCACGAACGAAGTCGCCATGGCCGCGACCGCCGACATCAAGGGCGGCAAGATCGAAACGGTCGACGAGCTCGCCGTGCTTGCGACCGCACTCGCGCTGGCGCCGCGGCCGGCGACCGAGTCACCGATCGACGCGCCGATCGAGCTCCACAAGAAGGTCACGAAGGATCCCGCCGACGGGCTCGCGACGCAGCCGAACAAGAAGCACGTGGGCGAGCCAGGTCGCCCGTCGACGTATCCACCGCCGTCGGAGCTGCGTCCTCCGAGCCATCCGCAGCTGCCCGCGCTGGATCGCGTACTGCGGCCACCGACAGAGCCGCCCGAGCCACCGGCCGAAGCAGACACGCCGTCGATCAAGCCGTCGCGCGTGAACGACCGCATGCTGCGTCCACCGACGCAGCCGCCGCCGTCCGAGCTGCGCCGGCCGGGCGATGCGAGCTTCACGCTCGGTGCCAATCGTGCGGGCACGCCACCCGTGCTGGCGCCATCGGGCATGATCACCCCCTCGCTGTTCAGCGAGCCGCCACCTCGTGAGGCCCGCAAGCGCGCGGCCACGCTGCCACCGATCTCGCAGCACCAGCGCCCGCCGACGGTGCCGCCCGGGCGCCGGTCGCCAACGATGCCCACGTTCTCGCGGGCGGCCGGACCGCCGCCGCCGGTCGACATGGACAACGCGCTCACCAATCCGCCCCCGCTGCGGCGGCCATCGCTCGAGGTCGTCGAGGACGATGGACCGAGGAGCGTGCCTACCGACGACATCACGTTTGCAGGGCAGCGCACGCGCTCGGCAGGAGTCGAGGACCGCGTCACCAACGAGCGCCCGGCCGCGAGCCTGCCGCTTGACGACGCGAGCATAACGTCGCCCACGATGCCAAAGGTCGAGGACAACAGCCGGACCGAGCCGTCGATGCCGCGGTTCCCTGGAATCACGCCACCTCCGCGCGACGAGTGGAGCACCGAGACGCCGGTGCGCGCGCCCACGGCCGCCGAGCTGCGAGCGCTGCTCGGCTCGCCGGATCCGACGAAGCAGCAATCCCTCGACGAGCTCGAACGGCTGCACCGGGTGGCAAGGGAAGACGTGTCCGAGCCCGACTTCCTGCATCGCCGGATACCGATGCCGACCGCCGAGGTCGACCCGGACGACATCGAATCCGCGATCGAGGTCGCGCCGCCGGCGCGCCGGACGAATGCGATCGCGATCGCGAAGCCGAAGAAGTCGGAGTGACGCGCGCGGCAGTGCTGGCTCTGCTCGTCGCATGCGCACGCCCTGCCCCACGCGCGCCTGCACCGATTGTTCAGCGCGAGATCCAGCAGGCCGAGACGGCGGAGCGCGCGCGCCGCCACGACGAGGCGCGGCTCCATTACCAGCGCGCGGTCGCGAGCGCGAAGGATCCGGTGAGCATCGCGTTCGCGCGACGCGAGTACGGCGAGACGCTGATGTCGTGGGGCGAGTTCCCCGAGGCGATCGCGCAGCTCGAAGGCGTGATCGCGGTCGATCCGGATCACGTCGCATCGTGGAACGACCTCGGCCTGCTTCACCACAATCAGGGCAACGAC
>JAYUYE010001108.1:0-2673 GCA_043752985.1 Myxococcales bacterium | reverse complement strand
GCGAACCCCGCGGTGCGTTCTCGAGCTCGTCGAGGTACACGCGCTCGGGCAGCATCTGCCACGCATCGTTTGCGGAGGCCGGCCAGTCCGTCGGATCGCCGAGCGGCAGAACGAACATCGCGTAGCCGCCGCACCGGAAGATCGCCGGGCCCTCGGCCACGAGGCCGCGCATTGGCTTGCCGTCCTCATCGACGATCGGCGTGCCGGTCCGCAGATCGAGCACGCGATAGCGGACGCTGCTCGACCCCCGCGACCAGCTCTTCACCGGGTCGAGCACCACCGCGAGCTGACGGAGCGAGAGCTCTTCGTGCTGCGCGAGGTAGAGATCACAGCGGTCGTGGCGGCCGATGATCGCGGCGACCGGCCGCTGCACGCGCGCGCACAGCTTGACGATGCCGGCAGGCACTCCGGTCGCTTCATCGACCGCGATCACGGCGATGCCCGGCTCATCGAACACGCGACATGCGTCGGCGAACTTCGGGTACGCGGCGATGAACAGGTCGCGTGCCGTGCAGGCTCGCAGGGGCAGCCGGTGCGGCCGGGCGGCCGGGCGCATCATGGTCTGCGTGTTCGTCGCGACCCCCCGGACCTGGCCGCCCCACAGGCTGATGCCGAGCGTTGCGCGCATGCCGTCACCGCTCATGGATCGAACCTAGCAAACTTCGTGAACACCACGTGATCGGAATGTGGCCTCGGGGACAGATCCGCAAGGCCGAGAGACCCCCGAGAGCCCGATCGCTACCCCAGATCGCGGGCACACGTCGGGCCGGGGCTCACCATGGAGCAGGCTTGTAATCCTTGAGGAACAACCCCCACAGGTGGTTGCCGGTGGCAATGCCGTCGAACACCGGGTCGACGATCCGGGCGGCCCCATCGACGATGTCGAGCGGTGGATGGAAGCCGTGCATCGCGGTCTTGCGCTCGGCGTGCGCGATCGGATCCTCGTCGGTGACCCAGCCGGTGTCGACGCTGTTCATGTGGATGCCGTCGCGCACGAACTCGATCGCGCTCGTGCGGGTCATCATGTTGAGTGCGGCCTTCGCCATGTTCGTGTGCGGGTGCTTGTCGGTCTTCCACCGCCGGTAGAACTGGCCCTCCATCGCCGACACGTTGACGACGTGTGCGTCGCGGGTCGGCACCTTGGCCAGGAGTGGCCGCAGCTTCGCGTTGAGCACGAACGGCGCGACGGCGTTGACGAGGTGCACCTCGAGGAGCTCGGCGGTCGGCACGTCGGCGAGCGTCATCCGCCAGCTGTTGGTGTCGCGCAGATCGACCTGCTGGAGATCCTTGTCGAGCCGGCCGCCCGGAAACAGGTGCTCGCCGCGCTCGAGATCCTCGGCGAGCAGCGGGACCTGCGAGAGCACCGCGGACTTCCACAATCCGGTCGCGTGGATCTCGCTGCCTGCGCTGCGCACGAGACCCTCACCGAGCGAGCGGTTGCGCTCGAGCATCGTGCGCTCGGGCGCCGTCAGCCGCGCAAACGGTTCGCTCTCGTCGGCGAGCACGTGGTCGTACCACCCCGACGGGCGACGCACGGTCTGGCACGCGTTGTTGATCAGCGCGTCGAGCCGCGGCAGCGTCGCGTTGAGGTGCGCGCACAACATCTCGACGCTCGGCGTGTGGCGCAGATCGATGCCGTAGATGTGGAGCCGCGACGTCCACTCCGACGCATCGAGCTCGCGCGCGAACCGGCGCGCCGCATCGCGCGGAAATCGCGTCGCGACGATCACCTCCGCGCCCGCACGCAACAGGAACATCGCGGCCTGATAACCGATCTTGACGCGCGCCCCGGTGACGAGCGCGAACCGCCCCGAGAGATCCGCGGTCTGGTTTCGCTTCTGCCAGTTGAGCTCCGCGCACGGCGGACACATCTGATCGTAGAAGTGATGCAGCTCGTTGAAGTCGAGCTTGCACACGTAACACATGCGCGCCGTCTCGACCCTCGCGCCCTCCTCGCGGCGTGCCTCGGCGGCGGCCCAGGCATCGACGACCTCGCCCTCTGCGGGCTCGTCGCGGATCGGGGCTTCGAGCGCCATGTCGGTCGGCTTGGGTAGCGGCGTCCGGAACACGGGCTCGCGGCGCAGCGTGCGGATCCCGGTCTGATCGAGGACCGCGCGATCGGCATCTCGGCGACTCGCCAGGCGCTGGCGATTGAGCACCTTCGCCAGCTGCTTGCGACGGTGGCGGTCGGGGCGCGAGATGTGCCCCGCGGCGGTCACCAGGCGGATCCGCGTCGGTTCGTCGAGGTCGGCGAGCCGACGCAGGTCTCCTCCCAGCTGTTCGAGCAGCTCGATGGCTTCACGGAGCTTGTGCTCGTCCACGGCGGCGTATATTGACCGGCCCCATGTCGATCGCCAAGCGCCTCAAAGCCAAAGCCATCTCCGCGTGGCTCGGCCCGACCGGAGATGCCGCACGCCGCGCCGTCACCCAGATCAAGGATCGGATCTCCAAGGCGCCGCGCCGGCTCGATTTCTACTTCGATATCACCGACCCGTGGAGCTACCTGACCGCCCAGGCGGTGGCCCGGCTCCTGAAGGCGTACCCGGTCGATTTCGCATTCCACACGATCACGGCGCCGGCGTCCGACGTCGATCCCGCACCGCACCTGCGCCCCAGGTACGCGCTCCGCGATGCGCAGAACCTCGCCGACTACTGGGACCTCGAGTTCGCCGG
>JAYUYE010001107.1:0-6747 GCA_043752985.1 Myxococcales bacterium | reverse complement strand
TCTTGCAGCCGAACGCGAGGCCAGCGAGGAGAGGCAAAAGGAGCAGCGAGCTCTTGTGGAGGGTGCGCGTCATATCGGCGGGCATCCTGGCACGGTTTACGTCTACAGAAAGGGCTCGATGGGCACGGTCTGCGCTTGCGCGAGGCCCGCGGCGACCGCTGGAAACCGCGCGAAGGCGTCCTTGTCGAGTGCCTTCTCCATGGCATCGACGGCGCGGACGACACCGGACGCGACGAGCTTCTCGAGCGCGCTGTCCATCGTCTGCATTCCCTCGGAGAGACCTGACTGGATGAAGCTCCCGATCTGCTGGGTCTTGCCCTCGCGGATCAGCGACGTCAGCGCGAGGCTGCCCAGCAGGATCTCGTGCGCCGCGACGCGCCCGGTCCCATCGGCCTTCGGGATCAGCTGCTGCGCCACGACGCCGACCAGTGAATCGGCGAGCAGGCCGCGGACCTGCGCCTGCTGGTCGGCCGGGAAGGCATTGACGTAGCGGTCGATCGTCGCCGCCGCCGAGTTCGTGTGCACGGTGGCGTAGATCAAGATGCCGAAGCTCGCGAGCTGGAGCGCTGCCTTCATGGTCTCGGCGCCGCGGAGCTCGCCGACCAGGATGATGTCGGCGTTCTCGCGGCCGGCGCTGCGGATCGCGTCGAGAAACGTCGGCACATGCTCGCCGACCTCCTTGTGCGTGATGAAGCACTTCTGCGGCGTGTGCACGAACTCGACGGGATCCTCGATTGTCAGGATGTGACCGGATCGGGACTTGTTGATGTGGTCGATCATCGCGGCGAGCGTGGTCGACTTACCGCTACCCGTGGGACCGGTGACGAGCACGAGCCCGGCCTTGAGGTCGGACAGCTTCCGGATCCCAGCCGGGACCTTCAGGTTGTCGAGCGAGAGGATCTTCGTCGGAATCGCCCGGAACACCGCGCCGGTTCCGGTCAACTTCTTCATGTAGTTCGCGCGGAACCGGGCGTTCGTGCCGTGCGCATGGGCGAAGTCGAGGTCGCCGGTCGTCGTGAACGTCGTGCGCTGCGTCGGTGACAGCAGCGGCATCAGCAGCGCCTCGATCTCTCCGGTCGACAGCACACGATCGCCATCGGCGACGAGCTGACCACGCAGGCGCAGCATCGGTGGGTACCCCGGAGACAGGTGGAGATCCGAGCCGCCCTTTGCGAGTAGCCGGTCGAACAGCGTGTCGATCGCGTTCATCGATGACCGGCTTTCTGCAAGGTCGCCGCCAGCTCGCGCTTGTTGTCCGTGGCCGCGACGGCGGTGTCGACGGTGATCCGGCCGCTCTTCACGAGCTCGGTCAGCGAGTCGTCGAATCGCATCATCCCGAACGCGCGGCCGCGCTGCATGAGGTTCGGTAGCTGATACAGCTTGTCGTCGCGGATCATCTGCGACAGCGGCAGGCAACCGGTGAGCAGCTCGACCGCAGCCACGACCGTTTTCCCGTTCGCCGCCGGGAGCAGCCGCTGCGAGACGATGGCGCGCAACGCACCGGCGATCGACGCGCGCACCTGGGTCTGATCGTCGGGAGGGAACATGTCGACCAGACGATCGATCGTCTTCGCTGCCGACGGTGTGCTCATCGTCGCGATCACGAGGTGCCCGGTCTCCGCGGCGGTCAGTGCGATCTCGACAGTCTCTCGATCACGCAATTCGCCGATCACGATGACGTCGGGGTCCTCGCGCAGCGAGCCCTTGAGCGCCGCTGCGAAGCTGCGCGTGTGCGGCCCGACCTCGCGCTGCGACACCACGGCCGCCTTGCGCGGGTACACGATCTCGACGGGATCCTCGATCGTGATGATGTGGTACGGACGCGCGGCGTTGATGAGATCGACGAGCGCCGCCATCGTGGTCGTCTTGCCGTGACCGCTCGGGCCTGCGATCACGACGAGTCCCTGATGATGAGCGATCACCTTCGCGAGCTCCTTCGGTAACCCGAGCTCGTCGATCGTCGGCGGCGTGGCCCGCGCGATCCGGAATGTGCCCTTGAGGCCGCCCTGGATGCGCGACACGTTCGAGCGCAGGCGACCTCCGCCCGGCGATTCGATCGCGAGGTCGATGTAACCGACCTCGTCGAGCTTTGCTCTGTGCGGCTGGATCAACGGATCGAGCAGCGCGGTGACCTGCGCGTCCGTGGCAGGTCCCGCGCCGGGATCGACCGGTACGAGCTCCCCGAGCACACGCATCGCGATCGTCCGGCCCGTTGCGATGTGCAGATCCGACGCGCCGCGCTCCTGCGCGAACCGGATGAGGTCCGCAAAGCTCGACGGGCTCGTCGCCGCTGGCCGCACGCTGGGCCGCGGCTGCACGGGCGGCGCGATCTCTGGCTCGAGCTCGAGCTCGAGAGCCGGCGCAACGACCGGGATCGCAGCGGGTTTCGTGGGCGCCGGTGCGCGCTCGAACGTGAGCGAGTAGTCGTCCCCTCGGCGCGCGGCATGGACACGGATCCGACGCTTGCCGATGTCGACGTCGACGGAAGCTCGCACTCCGTCGGTATCGGGGAGGAGCTTGACGATCGGCGAGCCCGCGAGCAGGGTCATCAGCTGACCGCGCGACACAGGGGCATTGGTGACCGACACCACCTGCCCGGCCCGCACGAGTGTGATCGGTCGACCGACGGCGATCACCATTTCGGTGACTCCCTCGCGATCGAGATAGCCAAGTACTTGGTCAAGCTGTGCACTCACGGCCGACCATCCTATCGCGTTGTGACGGGATCAGCTGCATGAGGTGCTCGGATGTGCGACACGGCCGTGCGCCTGATCCACCCCCCGATCGCCACGGTGTGGCGTCGGCGACCACCGACGAGACCTGGAAGCTCCGGTCGAGGAATAGCGACCCTCATGGCACGCGGGTTGTAGCAGTCACCTTCATGCAGTCCCGGATGACCTCGCCGCGCAGCCTCGTCCTCGCTCCGCCGCCACCTGCGCTGACGACGCAGAGTCGTGGGAACGCCCTGACGTACATGCGTGGCGCCGTCGCCAGCCCGGTCTGCATTGCGATCTCGGTATTCGCCGCATGCCTCGGTCTCGGCTACGCGGGGCTCATCGGCGCCGTCCTCGCGATGGTGGCCGTGATCACGCTGGGTGCACTGTCCGCTCGCTACCGGTTCGTGCAACGACATCTCGATCGTCAGGCGCAACTACGGATCCGCGCTCACCGTGAGACCGCTCGCCTTCGCGCCCTCCGTCCGTCAGGTCCAGTTCGGCAGACGCACTACCTCGAGCTCCGCGACCTCGTCGAGACCATCGAGAAGACCGACCCGGCGGAGGCCCAACGCTTCGAGCTCCAGGACCTGCTCGATCACTTCGTGCACCTCTCGGTCAGCCATCAGCGCTGCTTCGATGCCCTGCGGCTCGCCGGCGGCAACGAGCTCCCCGTCACGATCCCGTTCACCGACGGCACGAAGTCGAAGCGTCGCCGCGAGATCCAGGCGCGCCGGATCCGCCACCGTGACGACTGCCTGCGCCGCATCGAGGGCCTCGTCGACGAGCTCGAGGCGGTCGACGAGCTGGTCCGTCTGGTCGCCCAGCGCACCGCCTGCCCCTCCGTCGACCCTGACCTCGACCGCGAGATCGAGCGCCGCTTGTGGGAGCTCGACGAGGTCGAGGCCGCCCTCGACCAGCTATCGGCCTGAGACCCGATATTGACCGTACGTCACCAGCGGGCTACCGCCTGATAGCGATCCGGGGGCATCGGGTCGAGGCCCGGACTCATCGGGGTCCTCTCCATGACCTAACGCTCCCTGCGGCGGCAGCGATCTAGAGTCTTCCTGTGACCGACACCGCCGACGTCGACGCACTGCGCTCCGACGTCGCGCGCTTGCAGCTTCTCGCGGAGAGTGCCGAGCGCCGGTTGCGTGCATCCCAGGCGGTGTCGCGCGTGCTCGCCGACGAAACCAGCTTGCAGAGCGCGATGCCGCGCGTCCTCGCCGCACTCGGGGACGCGCTGCAGGCAAAGCTCGGCGCGTTCTGGACGCCGAGTGACTCGACGCTCGAGGTCCGCACGTCGTGGTCGGCCGAGCCGTACGAGGCGGCGGTCTGGGAGCAGCTGTGTCGCCGCCATCGACTTGGCCTGGGATCCGGAATTCCCGGACGAGCGTGGCGCGAGCGTGGACCGAGCTGGACCCCCGACATCGACAACGATCCGACGTTGCCGCGGCAAGAAGGTCTGCTCAAGCTGCGCGTGCGCTCGGGGTTCGGCTTCCCGGTCGTGATCGGCACCGATGTGGTCGGCGTGGTCGAGCTGTTCAGTGCGCGCGTCGAGGCGCCGGATGACGATGTCCTCGAGCTGCTCCGCGCGATCGGCACCCAGCTCGGCCAGTTTATCCAGCACGTCCGGACCCAGGAGCAACTCCGCGGGCAGATCGAGCAGCAGCAGCGGCTCGCGCGAGCGAGCGCGGAGTTCAACTCGGCGCTCGAAGTCGATCAGATCCTCGAGGAGCTCTCGAAGATCATGGTTCCGTGGCTCGGTGACTGGTGCACGATCCACGCGCTCGAGAACGACGGCTCGATCCGGCTCGCCGCGGCGAGCTTTGGCGACACCGCGCTCGCGGATCGCGTGCACGCGCTCGTCGATCACCACGCAGCAGGCGACGACCAGCCCGGCGGGATTCACGACACACTCGAGAGCCGCAAGACCCGGTTCGTCGCGCAGGTGTCCGAGGACATCCTGCAGCGCATGGCACGGAACCCCATGCATCTCGAGGCGCTGCGCGCGCTCTCGATCACGTCGTTCGCGATCGTTCCGATCGGGGCTCGCGGAGTCTCGATCGCGGCGCTCTCGGTCGTGACCAGCACGCCGCGCCGGATCTCCGGTGACGAGCTCGCGATGATCGAAGAAGTCGCCGCGCGCGCGGGACTCGCAGCTGCGAACGCTCGCCTGTCTGCCGAGGCACACGCGAGCGCGACGGAGCTCGCCGTCGAGCGCAACACGCTGGCCAAGCTCAACGAGATCGGTCCGTCGCTGAGCGCCGAGGTCGATCTCCAGGTCCTCGTGCAGGCGGTCACCGAGACCGCGAAGCTGCTGACGGGCGCGCAGTTCGGCGCGTTCTACTTCAGCCCGAATGCACCTGGCGAGAGCTTCGCGCTGGGGGCGGTCGCCGGCATCACGCGCGAGGAGTACGCGAAGTTCCCCAAGAGCGGGCCGTTCTCCCCGGTGTTCGACAGCCGCGGCGTCGTGCGGATCGAGGACGTCACCGCCGATCCGCGGTACGCGATGAACCGGCACGGCCGCAGCCTGATCGACGGCCACCTCACGGTCCGCAGCTACCTGGCAGTGCCGATGACCACGCGCGCGGGCATCGTGATCGGCGGGCTGGTGTTCGGCCACGACAAGGCGAACGTCTTCACCGAGCGCGCGCAGCAGATTGCGATGGGGCTCGCCGCGAATGCCGCGACCGCGATGGATAACGCGCGCCTGTATACCGACGCGCAGCGACTGATCAAGGAGCTCGAGAAGACGAACGCGGAGCTCGACCAGTTCGCGTACGTCGCGTCGCACGATCTGCGCGCGCCGCTGCGTGGGATCTCGAACCTCGCGTCGTGGGTCGAGGAGGATCTCGGCGACGCCGCACCGCCGCAGATCGGCGAGCAGCTCCGGCTCCTCAAGGGTCGCGCCGCGCGCATGGACAAGCTGATCAACGGTCTGCTCGAGCTCTCGCGCGTGGGCCGATCGCGGCAGAAGCCCGAGCGCATCGATGTCACCGAGCTGCTGCACGAGACGATCGATCTCCTGAGTCCGCGAGCCGCTGCACGCGTGTTGATCGTCGGGGCCATGCCCACGCTGCACGCCGAGAAGTTCGCACTCCAGCAGGTCTTCCTCAACCTCGTCACGAACTCGCTGCAGCACTCGCAGAAGGAAGATGTCGTCATCCGGATCACCGCCGCCGAGCGCGGGGATCACGCGGAGCTTGCGGTGGCCGACAACGGCATCGGCATCCCCGTCGAGCACCACGCCCGGGTGTGGCAGATCTTCCAGACCCTGCAGTCGCGCGACCTGACCGAGGCGATCGGCATCGGGCTGACGATCGTCAAGAAGCAGGTCGAGGCCAATGGCGGCCGCACCTGGATCGACGACGCTGTACGCGAGGGTGCGACCATCCGCTTCACCTGGCCCCTGCGCGCGAGGTAGGCGTGCTTCGTGGCGCCGGCCGGTCTCTTGCAGACCTCGCAGGCATCACCCATGCCGCGAGGAACCGCATGAAGATCCGTCTCGTCAGCGCACTGTGTGCGCTCCTGCTCGCAAGTCCCGCGCTGGCCGAACCTCTGCTGCAGCCACAGTTCGAGACCGTACGCGACGACATCAATGCACCGGTGTTCACGACTGGCGCACTGATCTTCGGAGCGAGCTATGGCGCTTCGGTCATCGCCGCGGCGCGGGCGAGCGTTGACAATCGCGAGCGCGGCTTCGACCGCCTCTACGTTCCCGTGGCAGGTCCCTGGCTCGCGCTCGGCGATCGCGGTGGTTGTCCGATCACGAGCACGGCGTGCGACAGCGAGACCACGACGAAGGTGCTGCTCGTCGCCGATGGCATCTTCCAGGCCGCCGGTGTTCTCGCGATGATCGACGGCGTACTCGAGCCGTCGAGCCGCCGCGTGCAGGTTCGCGGCGCGAATGCCGATACCAAGGTTCGCATCACTCCCGCCACGATCGGTAACGGCGGCTCCGGGTTCGCGGTGTTCGGTCAATTCTAGTCACGTACATCACGTGCTAGCGTCGCTCGCATGAAGCTCTACA
>JAYUYE010001106.1:0-2680 GCA_043752985.1 Myxococcales bacterium | reverse complement strand
ATCGCATCGGCCGTACGGGCCGGGCAGGGGAGACGGGAGTCGCGGTGAGCTTCGTGACAGCGGAGTCGGCTGCGCACTTCGCGCTGATCGAGAAGACGCACAAGCACTGGATCGCGCGCGAGCGCATTGCGGGCTTCGAGCCCACGCAGGCGCCGGTCGCTCCACCCTCGACCGGTGGCGTGAAGGGCACACGGATGAGCAAGAAGGACAAGGCGCGCGCAAAAAGCCGGATCACGTAACCGCTCAGCGGTCGAGGGCTTTCACGGCGGTACCGACCACGACCTTGACGTTTGCGATCGCGAAGTCGAAATCGAGATCCGCGACGGCGTCCGACATCCCGCGCGGGCAGTGATAGTGCGGGTTCCGGAAGTCGGCGGTGTCCGTGATGAAGAGGGCCGGATAGTCGGCGTCCCAAAACGGCGCGTGGTCCGAGCGACGGAGCGCGTCGAGGGAGCGCTTGAGCGCGGCAAGCAGCGAGATGTTCACGATGGGGAGACCGACATCCGTGGCGACCGCCTGGAGGTCGGCCACCGCCACGCTCGCGGATTCGTCGCTGACGACGAGCGCGAAGTCGCCACGGTAGCCGTTCGCCGCGATCTGCGCCGAGGCGTCAGGAAACACGGCCTCGAGCTGCGGATCGGTTCGCTGCGACATCGGTGCGGTGCTGCGGTAGCCGATCATCTCGAACACCAGGGAGAGCACGATCAAGTCGCCGGCGGCCTTGGCGCGCGTGACGTACGCCTTCGAGCCGATGAGGCCGCGCTCCTCCTCGTCCCAGCAGGCGACGACGAGCGTCCGGTCATGGGGATCGCGTGACAGCACGCGCGCGGCCTCGAGCGTGGCCGCGACGCCGGTCGCATTGTCGTCGGCACCCGCGCAGCTCGTGACGCTGTCGTAGTGGGCGGAAATAACCACGCGCTCGGCGGGCTTCGACGTCCCCGTCCGGACGCCGATCACGTTGACGCCCGTCGCGTAGGCGTGGCGCTCGACCTCGAAGCCAAGCGCCGCGAACCGGTCGGCACACAGATCCTGGACTGCCTGCCAGTGGGGCGTGCGCGGGGTGCGCGGCGCCGCGATCGTCGTGACGTCGGCTTCGTACGCGGCGCGATCAACGAGCGAGACGGGCGAGGGAGCTGGATCGCTGCAGCCGAGGACGGCGCCGAGGGCGAGGAGGTAGAAGCGGCGCATCGCCGGATTTTATCAAGGAACGGATACAGGCACTACCGGCACCGCATGCGGTTGCTCGCCGGAACGTTGGCTGACAGGAACCTTTTGTGCTCGCGCCATCGCAGAACGGAGTCCAGATCTATGACGAGGTCACCGGCGACGGCGACACCACGCTGGTGTTCGTCCATGGCCGGATGGGCTACGTGCGCTGGTGGGATGTGCGGTGCGATGCGCTCGCTTCCACCCACCGCGTGGTCGTACCCGACCGAGATCGTCGAGCTGACGGAGCTCGGCAGGAGGCTCGAGACGGAGCTCGGCACTCGCCGCTACGCGTACGCGTTGACGGCGCCGTCGTTCGACATCCTGACCGTTCTCCGGTGACGCGTGGGGCGCCTACTTCTTCGGGCAGGTCTTGCCGTCGCACTTGCAGCGAATGCTCGCGAACTCGCCCGAGTTGTCGGTGCTGCGGGCTGATGTCTTGGCCGGGCATTGAAGCACCTTGGTCAGGATGTCACTCTGCTCGGAGAGGGAGCCGTCGGTCTCCTTGAGCACGCAGGTCATCGACGTGGACGAGGTCCCATCCTTGACGCTGACGAACGTCTTCTTGTTGCCGTTCTTCACGAGCACGGCGACGCCGGCTTTGCAGGCATCCGCGGGCACGGCGAAGTGCTTGTCGACGCCACCGATCTTGTAGGTCACCTTGCCGCCGATCCAGTTGCCCGCAACGGCCGGCTTGGCCTCGGTCTTGGCCGCTGGCTTGTCTCCCGCCTTCGGGCAGCCCTTGCGATCACACTTGCAGCGAATCTTTGCGAACTCGCCGGAGTTGTCCGTGCTGCGTGCCGACGTCGTGTCGGGGCACTCGAGGATCTTCGTGATGATGTTCGACTGCTCGGTGAGCGAGCCGTCGGTCTCCTTCAATACGCAGGTCAGCGACGTGGACGAGGACCCGTCCTTGACGCTGTCGAACGTCTTGATGTTGCCGTTCTTGACGAGGACGGCGACGCCCGCCTTGCACGCATCAGCGGGCACGGCGAAGTGCGTGTCGACGCCGCCGATCTTGTAGGTCACCTTGCCATCGATCCACTTGTCCTCTGCGCGCGCGGCGGGAATCACGGCGACCAGGACCAACGCACACGTCAGGCAATGCAGGATGGGCTTCATCCCACCTCGATATCACGATGCTGCTATCGTTTGCCCGGTGGGAGTCGAGAAGCTCATCGACGAGCTCGGCAAGGATCTCGAGGGCTACGCAACCCATCGCACGTTCGCGCGCGAGCTGCTGCTCGACGAGGCGTCCGAGATCGCGGCGTTCGTTCAAGAGCGGGTCGACAGAGCCGTCGACGATCGCGCGGTGACCGTCGCTCGTTCCGGCAAGACGATCGCCTGCGCACGCGGCTGCAACGGGTGCTGCGAGGAGCCGATCATGGTGTTTCGGCCGGAGGCTGCGCGCATCGCCCGATGGCTCGTGCTGCCTCAGAACGCCGAGATCCGCGCGCTCTTCGTCGCCGCGTAC
>JAYUYE010001105.1:0-2685 GCA_043752985.1 Myxococcales bacterium | reverse complement strand
GCCAGTACTGGGTCCACTACCTCCATCGTCGCTCGCGGCAGTTCGCGGATCCGGCACTCACCGACCAGCTCTCGAAGGAGAACCTGTTCGCGATCCGCAGCGGTGGCATGCTGCTGGCGACCCGGCCGTTCCGCAGGGACTACCGGTGGGCCACGTCGACGGTGGTCGATCACGAAAAGGCACTCGTGTTCGACAAGGACAATCGCTACGTTCGCGGCGAGACCACTCTCATCGAGCTCGCAGCCTCCGGTCAGTACGAGCGCAAGCGGTTGCGGCTCGACGCATCCGCCGGGTTCGCGACCGCGTTCGGAGTCGGCGCGGATCCATGGCCGGAGGGCAAGCTCGTCGCGAAGTACAAGCCGCGGCAGACCCTCGAGATCACCGCGACGACGGGCTACAAGGGCCGCGTTCCGAGCTTGCGCGAGCGGTTCGATGCGCAGAACGGCAATGAGAGGCTCGGCCCCGAGAAGGCGTTGCACGCCGAGGTTCGCGCTGTCGAGCAACGCGAACGGATCCGCCTCGAAGCTGCGCCGTTCTATCGCCGCACGACCGGGACGATCCGCTCGTCGGCGGATCCGATGGACAACGGCAAGCTGGTCAATCTCGGCACCCTCGACATCTATGGCGTCGATCTCCAGGGTCGCGGGCTCGTCCACACGATGGTCGAGCTGGGTGGCTCGTACAACTACGTCAAGGCGACGAGCCGCGAGACCGGCGATGACCCGCTCGACCGGCTTCCCACGCATCGCGCGGATGCCTGGGCGCGCTTCCTGCCGAACGCGTCCTACTCGGGGCTCGTTCGCGTGCGGTACCTCGGCGAGGCGATCGACAAGGGGATGACCGTCGGCGGCTACGCGCTTGTCGAGGCCAGCATCACGGCGCAATTCTCGAAGGAATATCTTGGCGTTCTCCGCGTCGAGGACGCGTTCGATCGGCAGCCAGAGACCCGGCTCGGCTATCACACCGCGGGGCGCGTGTTCTTGC
Source organism: Myxococcales bacterium (assembly GCA_043752985.1). Classification (GTDB taxonomy): domain Bacteria; phylum Myxococcota_A; class Polyangia; order Haliangiales; family Haliangiaceae; genus JABFXX01. The sequence goes on along the minus strand of JAYUYE010001105.1, from coordinate 1,701 downwards.
TCGTGCTGCAGGGCTCGTGGCAGTGATGCTGCCCCGGGCTGATTCCCCAGCGTGGGGCCGCCACACCCGCGATGTGATCGCCCCGTAACGTCGGCGTAACACGGTTACACTGGCTTCGATGATGACGCACGCGGCACGCCGGTTGCTCCTTGGTGGCGGCATGCGCATCCTCCTCGGCCTGTGCCTCGTGACGGCCGCCGCGTGCTCGTCGACGGGTAGCAACGACCCCAAGGTCTGCCCCGTCGAAGCGACCTCGCCAGATGCCGGATCGCTGACCGCGATCCAGGCCAACCGCTGCAACGTGTCGGGGTCGATGGGCGCGCGCCACTGGTACCGGCTGGCCGCGAGCCTCGCCGATGGGACGATCGTTCAGGTCGAGCTCTACGACGCTGCCGGCGCTTTTGCGAACGGTGTCGTCCGGACCGGCTCGTTTCCAGTCGAGACCCGCTTCGGCAGCTGCGGTGTCTGCCTGCGCGCGATCGGCGACAAGGGCATGGCGACCGAGACCGAGTACTTCGGCACGGGCGGCACGGTGAACATCACGGCGATCGGTGCGGGCGGTGCTCCGATCTCGGCGACCGTGACCGGCGCGACGTTCGCGGAGGTCGACGCCGATCACGTGGCGGTCGGCGGCGGCTGCACGGCCTCCCTCGCGGGCGTCAAGATCGACGGTGTGGTCGTCGACAAGGGCGGCACCGGCGGTGGTGGCGGCGGCGGCGGCGGTAGCGGTACCGGCGCGTGCCCCACGACGATCGGTGACTGAGGTCCTCGTCGAGGTGGGGACACTTCCCAGCTCGTCAGCACGGTCCTCGACGGGTTCGCGAAGCCGATCGGCATCGTCAAGCTCGGCTCGACGCTCGTCGTCGCCGACGCGCGGCAACGCGCCGTGTTCCGTGTCGAGCTCGTCGCGCGACCGACGGCCAGCGCGTGTTCGTCTCGTCCCGGCGCGGCGGTCGGGTGCTCGTCTTTGCGGTCTGAGAGCGGTACGCTCCGCGCATGCAGTTCCGCGTTGGCGTGCTGATCATCGTCACGGTCGCGCTTGGGGTCGACCCCCGCATGGTGCGCGCCGGCGGTGCGTGAGCGGGTTGAAGTAACCCAAACCTCCCGGTCGGGAAGGTCAATGACGAGACGCTCGCGCCAGGGCAGGTCGTCGTTCGTCTTGGAGGTCTCGCGACCTATGTCCAGACCCAGCACGATGACCACGAAGATGTCGTCGGGCAGGGGCCGATCGATCTCGTCCACGATCAGGAGCTCGTGATCACCGAGACGCGGCTGTCGCTCGACATCGGGCTGACGAAACGCTTTGGCGCGTCGCTGATGGTTCCGTTCCGGGTCGTCTCGACCTCGATCCGCTACCTCGATACGAACGCGATGGAGGTCCGGCTCGTCACCGAGGGGATCCATCATCGCAACGAGACCGTGAGCGGCATCGCCGATCCGATGGTCCTTGGTTCGGCGGCGGGCGCGCTCGGTGGCTTCCGCGCGGTCGCGCGCGCCGGGCTGTCGATCCCGATCGGCCGCACCGAGCGCAACCCGTTCGCGCCCGACCGGATCATCGAGCCGCACCAGCACATCCAGCTCGGCAGCGGGACGGTGAACCCGGTGATCGCCGCGGAGCTGACGCGGCGCTGGGGGCGCTGGCACGCCGGCGCGTTCGCGCTCACCCAGCAGACGGTTTACGAGAACGCGAAGGGCTATCAC
>JAYUYE010001104.1:0-6759 GCA_043752985.1 Myxococcales bacterium | reverse complement strand
ACATCTACTCGCTGTGCGAGGCCGGCCCGCGCGTCGCGACCCGCATCAACGACATGGGCACGCGGTGGACGCTGCTCTGCCGCAAGAGCATCGGCGGCTACGTCTCGGATCAGTTCAACGACATCGCGATGATCGGCGCGAACCCGTTCACCGGCAAGACCTGCTTCTTCCAGAACGCGCTCTACCAGAAGAAGGACGGCGGCAAGATTCCGCATCCGGCCGACAAGACCAAGTCGCAGAACCTGTGGGCAGGCATGCACGGCGGTCTCGGCTCGGGCATCCAGTGCGCGAAGTGCCACGATTCGGACGCCTTCATCCACTCTCCATGGATCGACGGCGCGAAGGACACGAACGGCCGTCCGATCGTTCCGAAGATGGGCGTCGATGCCGACTTCGCGATCGGCGCGAACGACACCCCCTACGCGATCGTCAACCGCCGCGGCCAGGCGTGGACGATGCCGAAGCACATCGTCTCGACCCAGGCGAACGCCTGTCTCAAGTGCCATCGCATGGGTGACGGCGAATGGGCGACGAACTACCTCAAGCGCCTCGACGGCACGGACACCGCGTGGACCGGCATCACGACGGCGTTCGGCAACAAGGCGGAGAACAAGTACTGGATGCCGCCGGATCACTCGTTCGCGACGGACGCGGAGTGGCAGGCGTCGGATGCAAAGAAGGCGCTGACGTTCATCCAGAACTGCGCGAAGACCCCGACGGCCACCGGCTGCGAGTGGAAGGCTGTCCCCGAGACGCTCGGCAACGCGACCACCGGCGGCAAGCTCCGCAACCCGGTGACGCTGTCTGACGACGTGCTCGCTCGCAAGGCGACCGAGATCATCGGCTTCAACAAGACCACCCCGACCCAGGTCTGCGCCGAGTGCCACTCGCCGAACGAGCCGACGCTGCGCGACTGGCAGGACAAGACGGACGAGTCGGTTGCGACCTGCCTCAAGGACGCCGACAGCGCTGGCGAGGTCGTGAACACGACGACGACCGGCACGCGCGTCGAGCTCCGCACCTTCAAGCAGCTCGGCTCGTACGAAGTCGCCGCTGGCTCGTTCTTCGAGGTCAGCATCGCCGGCACCGGAGACATCGACCTCTACGTCAAGCGTGGCGAGGAGCCCAGCAAGACCGTCTACGACTGCCGCCCGTTCAACACCACCTCGACCGAGGCCTGCACCAAGACGATGTTCAACGCGGCCGGACCGGCGAAGTTCTACGTCGGCTACTGGGCGACCCGCGCGGGCACGGTCAAGGCGAAGCTGAGCTACACCAAGCCGAACCTCAACACGACCGCCGCCAAGGACCGGGTCAACTGCTTCCGCCTCGACGTGGCGAACACCTCTGCGCCGTTCACGCCGTCCAAGCTCGGCATCTACGCCGCGGCCTCGCACCTCGGTTGGTTCCAGGACACGTTCAAGGCGGCGTTCCCGGTCGGTGGCAGCAACACCTCTGACACGTGGGCGCTCGAGTACGGCAAGTTCAAGAACCGCACGTCGATGCCGAAGGGTAACCACCCGCGTCTCGACCAGGCTCAGTTCGACATCGTCGCCGAGTGGTTCGCACGTGGCCTGCCGCGGCTGACCACGTACATCGCGCCCGACACCGGCCCGACGAGCTGCGCTCCGTCCATCAAGCCGGACATGGCGACGCACCAGACCCAGATGCAGACGCAGGGCTGGAGCGCGCGTAACCGCCAGGCGAACATCAACATGTACGGCTGCACCGCTGGCTCTGACCCGCGCAGCTGCCTCACGGCGGCACCGACAGCACAGAGCAAGCCGTACGGCGCTGGCTGGGCGAAGACCGGAACGCTCCGCGTGCTCCGCGAGCTCTCGTTCAATACGTTCTACTGGATGCGCTCGTCGGCCGACGGCCGGTTCGTGGCGAACGGTGGCACCGGTGGTGACTCGATCATCTCCGACCTCCAGACTAACAAGGACATCCCGGTCGATGCCGCGTACGACCCGGGCTTCTTCCCCGACAACAGCGGCTGGATGTTCCAGGGCACGCCGATCGGCGCCGCGCTGTGCAAGACCTCGCTGCTGACCTCGAACCCGGCGAAGATCACGTTCGCCGAGGCCGCCTGCAGCTCGGTGTCGACCATCAACCTCTACCAGCACCTCGGTGCCGGTCTCGGCGGCGGCGACTACTTCGCGGTCAACAGCCAGTTCACCTCCGACAACCCGTCGGGCGGCGAGAACTCTGACCCGAGCGCGGCATTCGGGAGCACGGCGGAGATGAAGTTCACGCCGATGATGTTCGATGGCTCGCACTATGTCGGCAAGACCGACGTCAGCATCAAGAGCCCATACGAGGGTGACACGGTCCTCTCGCCCTCGACCAAGCTCGTCATCAGCCGGTTCGGCAACCAGTCGACGCACCTCGGTTACGTGGTCCGCAAGCTCACGGCGATTCCAAGCGGCAACAGCTACCAGATCACCACGACCGAAGTGGGTCGCTACTGCACGCAGGGTGCGAAGCCCTCGATCAGCTACGACGAGAAGTACTTCGTCACCCACCACTACGTCGGCCCGAACGACTGGCAGGACCTCGGCTTCGCGTCGGCGACCGACGCGACGTTCAAGTCGATGCTCGAGAAGGGCACGGCGAACATCGTGCTCGTCAACATGCTGACCGGCGTCCGCACCCGGATCACCAACGTGAAGCCCGGCCAGCTCGCCATCTTTCCGCACTGGCGCTCGGACGGCTGGATCTACTTCCTGGTTCGCGACCTCAACTCGAACAAGGAGTACGCGGTCGCCAGCGACGCGGCGCTCACCCTGTAGTCGACGTCACGCGGATTCGCGCGGGTGGCCAGCGCCGCTCGCGCGTTTGTCGTTTCGGGCGGCCTGGAACGCGTGGTCGAGCTCGCCGAGCGGCGTCGCCGGCGGATCGCCGAACAGGTACTCGCGATGGATGCGGTGGTAGTTCGCGCGCGCGGCGAGCTGACCGAGGATCGAGAACACGCCCCACTGGATCCGATTGACGAACACGAAGTCGCCCGGCATGTTGAGCTTCTTCGACATGCCTTCGAACTCACCGTCGGGCGCGAACACCTGGCGAAACGTCGACGCGATGTACTCGCGGCTGAACGCGAAGTCGCGGTCGAAGCGGAACGGCTCGTAGAACAGCGCGAAGTAGTTGTACAGCCGGTCCGCATCGAGGGGCGAGTCGGCGGGGAAGAACCCTAACGCGACGAGGAAGTCACGAAACGCGGCGCGATCGCCATTGAAGTGCGCGGTCACCAGTCCCGACCACTTGCGGGCCATCTCGTCGGGAAACCGCTTCACGCAGCCGAAGTCTAGAAAGACGACGCGATCGTCCTGGAACAGGTAGTTGCCAGGATGTGGATCTCCGTTGAACAGCTGATGCCGCAGGATCGTCCCGAACACGAAGCGGTAGATGATCTCGGCGTAGCGGCTGCGCTGTTCGGGCGGATCGGCGAGCACTTCGTCGAACCGCCGGCCCTCGAGGTACTCGAGCGTCAGGATCTTCGCGGTGGAGTGGGAGGCATAGCCGCGCGGGATCACGATGAACGGGTGATCGGCGTAGAGCGCGCCGAACTCGTCGAGGTTCTTGAGCTCGTTCGCGTAGTCGAACTCCTCGAAGATTCGACCGCGGAGCTCCTCGATCACCGGTTTGGGATCATGCGCCGGGTACATCGCTCGCATCATCTGCTGGAGCAGTGCGGCGTTCGCGAGGTCGGCGCGGATCGCATCGGCCACGCCCGGGTACTGAACCTTGACCACGACCTCCTCGCCGGTCGGCAGGCGGGCGCGGTGGACCTGACCGATCGATGCCGAGGCGAGAGGCTTCTCGTCGAACCGCGAGAACAGACGCTCGAGCGTGCCTCCGAGCTCGCGCTCGACCGAATCACGCACCAGGGCGAAGTCCATCGGCGGCGCATCGGATTGCAGCTTCTTGAGCTGCGTGCGCATCTCCTCCGGGACCGAGTCCGAGATGAACGACATCATCTGGCCGAGCTTCATGAAGGCGCCCTTCATCGAGCCCATCGTCTCGGTGACGCGCTTCGCGACCGCTGCGCGCTGCCCCTCGTCGATCCGGGCCCGGCCGGCGCGGCTCGCAAAGACCCGGCGCACCTTCGCGCCCAGCCACGACGCCGACAGCGCCGCGCCCATCCGACCGATCCGGGCGAGCCTCCCGAGGCGCCCCGAGGGGAGGTGTCCGCGTCCGATCCACAGCCCGGCCACGAGCAGCGAGAGCACGATCGCGAGGGTGACGAGCCAGAACATCGGTTCTGCGCGTTATAGCGTTGTTCCAGTGAGTGAGGGATGGAGCGGGCGCGCTACGCTAGGGGGCGATGATCCGGAGGCGCAGACGCCTTGGTCACCTGCGATACGTGCGGAACGAGATCACGGCCTCGTCGGTCGGCGGATAGTGCTCGGCGACGCCGTTCGCTCCCACGACCCACGGAGCGGCGGTGCCTGCCTGGTACACGACCTCGAGGACGGCCGTGCCATCCGTGTACTCGACCGTCCCGCCGCGCAGATTGTTGCCGTACGGCGAGTACTCCGAGCGCTCCTTGCCGAGCGCCTTGGCGATCTCGTTTTCCGCCTGTTCGCGCTGCATCCCGGCGTGCAAGCTGATCCTGTCGAACGGTGACGCGGGTGCGGGCTTCGTCGCGGGCACTGCGAGCACGGGCGGCGGCGGAGCCGGTCGAGTGCAGGCGACCAGCACCACGATCCAGAACCAATGCATGCTCCGATGATAGCGCACGCTAGCGCAGTCCAGCGCGACTGAGCAGACGATGGAGGTGAACTCGATCGAGACCGGCGACTCGCGCGGCTGCGCTGACGTTGCCACCGTGGGCGGACAGGAGCTCCTCGAGGTACCGGCGCTCGACGTGCCGGACCCAGCGCTCGCGCACGGTGCGCAGGGGTTCGGTGATGTCGATCGTGGGCTCGCTCGACGGCACGGTGGCGAGCAAGCTCTCCTGTCGGACGATCGTCGCCTCGACATAGTTGCGCAGCTCGCGGACGTTCCCCGGCCAGCTATGGCGCAAGAGCTCCGGTACCAGCTCGCCGGCGGTCAATGCCCGTGCGATCGGTGACTCGCGATCTCCGATCGTCTCCAGGATCCCGGCGACCAGCATCGGGATATCGCTGGTCCGCGTGCGCAGCGGGGGCATCGTCACGACCAGCACCGCGAGCCGGAAGTAGAGGTCCGAGCGAAATCGTCGCGCGTTGACCTCGGTCTTCAGGTCGCGGTTCGTCGCCGCGATGATGCGGACGTCGACCGGGATCCGCTGGGTGCCGCCGACCCGCTGGATCTCGCGGCGGTCGATCGCGCGCAGCAGCTTGGGCTGGAGCTCGAGTGCAAGCTCGCCGATCTCGTCGAGCAGCACCGTTCCGCCGTGCGCTGCCTCGAACGCGCCCTTGCGGGCCGAGCTCGCGCCGGTGAACGCGCCGGCTTCATGTCCGAACAGCTCGACCTCGAGGAGGTTCTTCGGGATGGCGCCGCAGTCGACGATCACGAACGGTCCATCGCGCCGCGCGCCCTCGAGATGAATCGCCTCGGCGGCAAGATCCTTGCCGGTGCCGCTCTCGCCTTGGAGCAGCACCGTCGTGAACCCGCTCGCTGCAGCCTCGAGGAGTGGATAGATCGCGCGCATCACGATCGACGCACCACGCAGGCGGCCGAAACCGTCGCGTGGCGAGAGGGCGACGTCGACCTTGCGTGGCCCGATCTCGAACCGGAGCTGGGTTCGCCCGAGCGTCAGGATCGCCCCGTCCCGCAGCGGCGCCTCGATCACCGGGACATGATCGACGACGGTACCGTTGCGACTGCCGAGGTCGCGAACGAACGCGAAGCCCTCGGCGATCCGCAGCTCGCAGTGGAACTTCGACAGTGTGGAATCGGGAAGCACCAGATCCGCTCGTTCATCGGCCCCGATCACGAAGCGCTCTGCGGCGAACACGTGCGTGGTGGGCTCGCCCTCGCCGGCGATCACGGTCAGCCGGCACTCGCGCACGGTCGCGCGCAGCGCCGTCGAGGCGGGGAGGGCCTCGGTGGTCCGTGGGTCGTCGGTCTCCGACATCAGTCGAGGGTCTCCCCGGAGCGAGCCGGCGTCGACCGGCGTTGGAGTCGAACGGCGAGTGGACCGGCCCGCTCTGCGACGACGGTTGCGGTGCGGTAGCCCGAGCGGCGCACGGTGATCGTCGTCTTGACACCGACCGACAGCCGCGCGGGCGTGACCCCGCGGGCGGCTCCGTTGATCTCGATCGTTGCGCCCGGGGGCGTGCTGGTCAAGGCGATCTCGATCGATGCATCCGCTGACTGCTCCTGCGGCGGCGGTGTGGGCGCCCGGGTCGGCGCCGTGCTCGGCGGTGCCGTGCCGGTTGGTGCCGTCGTGACGGGCCGTGTGGCCGGTGGTGCGGCCGGTGCCGGGATGGGCGACGCGATGGCCGGTGTAGCCGGTTCGCGACCGCAGGTCGTCGCCGCGACCGCGATCGCTCCGGTTCCCAGTGCCGCGGCGATTGCGAGGACCCACGCGAGCCGGGTCGCGGACGCGCGCGCGGCGATCGCGGAGCCTTTCGGCGACGGTGCGAGCGAGATGAGACCCACGTCCTCGGTGATTCGCTCCTCATCGGCGGTTCCGCGCAGCGCCGCGGCGACCTCTGCCATCGAGCCGTAGCGACGTCCCGGCTCGCGCTCGAGGCAGCGGGCGATCACCGCGTCGAATGCCGCCGACACCGGCATCACCGACGATGTACGTGGCGCAACCTCGACGAG
>JAYUYE010001103.1:0-2686 GCA_043752985.1 Myxococcales bacterium | reverse complement strand
TCTAGGTCGCGAGATAGAGCTCGACGGCGCGCGCGATACTTTCGATCGCGGAGGTCGTCGAGAACTCCGCGGTCCGTGCAGCCAGCTCATCCGGTGCGCTCCACCACCGCACGATGTCAGCGACGAGCGTCTCCGATGAACAGAACACCACCGCCGAGCGGAACGCATCCGCCGCGGACTCGCCGATCACGTGCTCCGAGATCACGGGGATGCGATTGATCAGCGGGTAGAAGCAGCGGATCGGCTCGAACACCGTCGCGTCCTCTCCCTTGTGGAGGTTCAGCACGGCGCGCGCATGGAACATCCTACGATCGAGCTCGGGGCCGTACTCGCCGAACACGGCTTCCACCGGTACGCCGCGGGCGCGAACCTCGGCGAGGATGCGGCGCCGATGCGCGGTCAGCGAGCCGTAGAACAGGAGCGTCTCCCCCGGCTGGCGGATCGCGGGCCGAACGAGGGCCGCGCAGTACAGGAACGGGATCACGGACACGTGCGCGTGCGGGACGCGCGCGAGGTTGCCGTGCGCGTAGTCCCAGATGTGAAATCGGCCGAGCGCCTCGCGGTAGGTCGCCGACAAGGTAGCGTCCTGTGCAAGCTGCTCGCTGTTGAACAGGATCGTGTTCGCGGGCAGCTGCGCGATGTGCTGTGCACCGAGCAGGTGACTGCACAGCACGATGTTGTTGGCGTCGAGATCGATGTGGTTGCGTGAGCCTCGCGCGGCGTGGCCGCACGCCTCGAGCATCGCGACCAGGTACTCGCCGGCGTCGGCCAGTGCCTGCGCGTGGACGTAACCGGCGGGCTCGATCAGCGTGACGTTGAACGTCATCCGGGCTGTCCGCTAGGATGCCGGCATCGATGCCGAGCTATCGTGGGCGATGTCACTGTGGCGCGTGCGATTTCGAGCTCGCCAGCGAGCCGATCGTGTCGGGCGTGCGCTGCAACTGCTCGATCTGCGTCCGCCGCGGCACCGTGATGTCCGCGGTGTACTACCCGCCCGAAGCGCTGGTGCTCGATGGTGTCGCGTCCCTGACTTGCTACCAGTGGGGCGATCACGACATGCGATCCTACTTCTGTCCGACGTGCGGCATCTACCTGTTCGGCGAGGCGACCGCGAAACCCGGCCACCGCCGGATCAATCTGGGCTGCGTCGAGGGCGTCGATCCGCTGGCGCTCTCGATCACGCTCATTGACGGCCGGTCGTTCTGAGCGCGCGCTGAATGAGATCAGGCGGCACGGAGATCTTCGGCACCTTCTTCATCGCGAACCAGCTACGTGGATCGACGTCGAGTCCGAGCCCGTGCATGTAGTTGTAGAGCGCCTTGCGCAGCCCCGGTGCGAACGCGTCGTGATCACATCCGGTGGGATCGACGAACGCGACCTCGTTGCGCGCAAACGTCACCTTCGGTGCGCGCGCGAGCTTGATCCCGAACAGAGCTGGCTGCTTGCCGATCGGACTGTGCGCGGTCGCCGCGAACCGGTGCCAGAACGCGGACTGGATGCAACCCTCGACAAACAGCTGGCGCACCCGCTCGAGTGAATCGACGGTGTCCTGCGCGGTCTCGGTGGGAAAGCCGTACATGAGATAGGCGTGGACCATGACGCCGGCGTCGGTGAACGCACGCGTGACGCGGGCGACCTGCTCGACCGTGACGCCCTTCTTCATCAGCTTTAGCAATCGATCCGAGGCGACCTCGAGCCCCCCGCTGATCGCGACGCACCCCGAGCGCGCGAGGAGCCCACAGAGCTCCGGGGTGAACGCCTTCTCGAATCGAACGTTGCCCCACCACGTGATCATCACGTTGCGCGCGATCAGCGTCTCGGCCAGCGCCTTGAGAGCGGCCGGAGGTGCTGCCTCGTCGACGAAGTGAAACCCGGTCTGCCCGGTCTCGGCGATCAGGGCCTCGATCCGATCGACGAGCAGCTCCGCGGGCGCGCGCTCGTAGCGAGCGATGTAGTCGAGCGTGACGTCGCAGAACGTGCACTGCTTCCAGTAACAGCCGTGTGCGATCGTCAGCTTGTTCCACCGACCGTCGGACCATAGCCGATGCATCGGGTTGAGCATCTCGAACAGCGAGAGGTAGCGATCGAGGGGGAGGCCCGCATAGGTCGGCGTACCCGCATCGCGGAGCGCGATATCGGTGATCGATGGATCCGTGCGGAGCCGGACGGTGCCCTTCTCGCGAACGAACGTGCGCAGCAGTGGCCGGTCCGGATCGCGCAGGTGCTCGAGCAGTGCGAGCACCGGGGCCTCGCCATCATCGAGCGTGATGAAGTCGACGTAATCGAACACCCGAGGCTCGGTCAGCTCGCGCAGCTCGGTGTTGACGTAGCCGCCGCCGAGCAGAATTCGCGTCTTCGGTGCGATCGCCTTGATCGCGCGCGCGATCCGGAACGCGCCGTAGATGTTGCCCGGGAACGGCGCGGTCAATCCAACGACATCGGGGCGATGCGTCGCGACCAGCTCCCGCGCTAGCTCGTCGAGCATGTCGTCGACGAGCGTCGGCTTGCCCTCGAGCGCGGCGCGCAGCGGCTCGAAGGACGCAGCGCTCGACGCGAGCCGCTCGCCGTAGCGCGCGAGCTCGAACTCGGGGTCGATCCCCTCGCGGATCGCGTCGGCGAGGTCATCGATGTACAGGCTCGCGAGGTGCTTCGCGCGATCCGCGGTGCCGAGGCCGCCGAATGCCCA